>CALAWM010000089.1 GCA_937895315.1 uncultured Caryophanales bacterium
GCAAAAGTCTTAAGACCAAAACCTTGTGAACCCATGATTCGTAAATTATATAAAGTGTCTTCATAACGAATGGGGAAATTACCGCGCGATACTCCGGTTTTAAGCGGGACACTAAAAGCTTCAAGTCCCCCTTTAATGTCAAGTTTTAAAGAATCAACCGTCAACGTTTCGCCGGGATCACTAATACTTGTTTCGTAATAAACTTCTTGACCAATAACTTCAACGCTTGTAAAAGAGATGGTTGGTTCGACGCGATCAATGATAACGACCGCCCCAACGACCACCGCGGACGTCACAAAAAGTTTTGATAAGAACTTCACGACTTGTTCTTTCTTATAACGTTCAAAAAATTTGTTGCTTTTGGCGCTTCTCATCTTTTACGTTGTCCTTAAATTCATTTTATATCTATTTACCTTCTTTGTCATAAAAGAGCATAAATTTTTAACGGAATGTGTGAATTACCCACTTTTCTTTAAAAGATTAACTAAAAAGTAATCGAAAAAGATAACGATGATGATTAAGATTAAGGTCCAGGCAAAGACGATATCCATCGATAAAGTCGCCCGAGCATAACTTAAAGCATAACCAATCGTACTTGGCGCTTCACTAATAAATTCAGTCATGACTTTGATTTTTAAACCTAATCCTAAAGCTTGTAAAAGCGTACTTATCACTCCTTTACTCACAAGCGGGAGATATACTTTAAAAATCATCTTCATATTTAATTTTGAAATTAGTTTTAAGTCATCAATAATATCTTTATTCACACTGATAAAGGCACCATAAAGCCCGTCATACATTAAAGGTAAGACGACCAAATATGTTAATAAATATGGAATAAAGGCTTGTTTGAGATTCGCTAAAAATAAAATAATTAACGCGGGAACGGGCACAATTTTAAAAAGAGCGAGAAGCGGCGTTAGAAAACTTTTAAATGGTGACCATTTTAATGATATAAGCGCCAAGATAAGGGCACTAAAGAAGGCAATAATTAATACCAATAATAATCCACCAAGTGTATTTAATAATATAAGATAGGTTGCCCCGTCTTTAAATAAATTAATAAACGCATTAAAGGTAACGCCAATACTTGGTAAGATAACGTCATTATTTTGTAACGTACTAAAAAGTAACCACACTAAGATTATGGTAATAAACCCTAAACTTCCAAAGAGATAATGATATTTACTTTTCATCTTTTCCATAAAAATTATCGTCGACGTTATTTGCTCCTATTATATTAATATCTTCATTAACTAAATAATTAAAGAATACATTTAGATCATCTTTTACGTCACTTGCTCTTTTATATTCAAAGTTCAAATTAGGAATTGCTTTTTTAATGACATCAACGCCTAGTTCACTAAATTGTGGATCAAGACTAACTACATCCTTAGCATATGTCTCCGGTAATTCATTAATATATTTAATATTATTTTCAAGTTTTGTATAAAAGTCATGCTTGGCTTGATGATCAACATCAACGTTACTAAAGATACCAAACTGGGCAATACGCGGTAAAACAGTGACGTTTTGCAAGGAATACGTATAAGTTTCCTCTTTAATGTTACTTAATATCTTGCTTAATATCGGTTCACTAAGTAAGACATAATCATATTGGCCGTTTAAGAAAGGACCGCCGACGTCGCTAACACTTTTAAAGTAAGTTATCGAGACATTTAAGTCTTTGGTCGCTAAACGAAGCATAATCCCGGGTGTTGAATGTTCGGCGAAGGCTAAGATATTTTTATTTTGTAAATCACTTATATCACTAATAGGACTTCGACTTACAATATGAAGATTTCCCCACCCAAGCACGGCATCTAATGTATAGTTACTTTTCATAGCGTTATAAAGTTTGGCGCCTAAAGTGACGGGAGCAATAATTAAGTCTTTTTCTCCTTTAGTGAAGGCAACCGGTAATAAGTCTGGACCAATTGTTACTTCACTTTGCACTTCATCTTTAACTTTAGCGACACTGAGAAAGGGTGCCCCGCTTGGAACGAGGAGAGTTAGGCTCGCTTTGGGTGGTGTGCTACACCCAGTAAGCAGGGCACCTAAAAGAAAGAAAGGGCATAATTTATTCACTAATAAACCTCTTTTTTCGAATATGTTGTATGAAGTAACTTATGAGCAAGGTGCGAACCTGGTTGCCCTAAGAATTCTTCATATAGTTTAATAATATAGGGGTTTTCGTGCGACCGCCGAAGCACGACTTCTTCATCAATTTTATAAAGTGCTTTGGCGCGTTCTTTAAAAATATCAATTTTTTCAAAGTCCTTAGCTTTAGTAATCGGTTGTCCGCCACCAAATATACAACCACCAACACAACCCATGAACTCAATAAAGGCATACTGTTTTTCACCCTTTTTCACTTGTTCTAATACTTCTTTAAAGTTTTTAGCCCCATGAACGACGGCAAAATTAAGGGTTTTACCATCAATTGTTAAGGTTGCTTCTTTAACATTTTTAAAACCGCGGACGACTTCGATATCAACGAGATGTTCATCTTCTTTTTCAAGTAAGGCTTTCACAGTCCGTAAAGCCGCTTCCATAACACCGCCGGTAACGCCAAAGATAGCGCCTGCACCCGTATAGTTTGCTAAAGGCGACGTTAGCTTAACTTCTTTTAAACTATGGAAATCAATCGTATGCCGTTTAATAAATTGCGCAAGTTCGCGGGTAGTAAGCACTAAGTCAACATCACGAATACCATCAACTTCCATCTCTGGTCTACTTGCTTCATATTTTTTAGCAATACAAGGCATAATCGACACTACTTTTACTTTTTCTTTAGGAATACCAAGTTTATCCGCATAATAATGTTTAATAATCGCCCCATTCATTTGTTGTGGTGATTTACATGATGACAGATGATCTAAGTATTCAGGGGCGTAGCGTTCAATATATCTAATCCATCCTGGCGAACATGAAGTGAAAAGCGGTAATTTAACTTCTTTATCACCTTTTAAATAAGCTTCAAGGCGGGTTATTAATTCGTGACCTTCTTCCATAATGGTAAGGTCAGCGCCAAAGTTAACATCAACGATATCATGGAAGCCAAGTTTTTGGAGCGCACTATAAATTTTTCCTTCAACGTTCGTGCCGATTGGATAACCAAATTCTTCCCCTAAGGCAATGCGCACACTGGGGGCAATTTGTGCCACAACATACGCATCTTCTTCATCTAATAAATCAAAACAATTTGTGACATCATTTTTTTCGCGTAAAGCACCAGTTGGACAACTTTAAATCCGCGATTGTTAAAGTTTAAGATTCCTAAACCGGTGTAATGGTTACAAGCATCAACGCACCTTTCACATAGGACACATTTACTACTATCAATAACCATTGATTCACTTTCATTAATAATCCATTCGCGTTTTTTAATTTCTTTATTAATGTTGTAATGATTATCAATATTAAAGCGCCGTAATAATTCTAAAAGTTCACAGTTATGTTCGCGTGGACACGCCCAGCAATCAAACTGGTGATTGCCGGCAATAAGTTCTAAGTTAATTTTAATTTGCTTAATAACCCGCGGCGAAGTTGTAAATACTTTCATATCAGGAAATACTTTATAAGAACAAGCATTCTTTAAATTATGTTGCCCAACGACTTCGACAACACAAATACGACATGAAGACGTTTCACTAATGCCTTTAAGGAAGCAAAGACGCGGAATGTTAATGCCGTTTTCACTCGCCGCATCTAATATAGTCATTCCTTGATCGACTAATAGTTCTTTATTATCAATAGTTATTTTAATTTTGTTACTCATAATCATTTCCTCTATACGTGAATAATAGCGTGCACTGGACAATGGTGTAAGCACGCATTACATTTAATACATTTATCAGTATCAATCCGGTGGAGTTTCCGTAAGTCACCACTTATACAATTAACCGGACAATTACGGGCACATTTCGTACACCCAATACATTTTTCGGTAATATAAAGTTTCGTTAACGCTTTACAAACACCGGCCCGACACTTTTTATCGACAACGTGTTCAACATATTCATTATGAAACTTTTCTAAAGTTGAAAGAATGGGGTTAGGTGCACTTTGGCCGAGACCACAAAGCGAAGTATCTTGGACGTCGTGCGCTAGTTTTTTTAATTCTTCAAGCGTTTCTAAAGTTCCGTTTCCTTCACTAATCTTTACTAATAATTCATATAGTCTTCTCGTTCCTTCGCGGCACGGTGTACATTTACCGCAGCTTTCTTCGACAATAAATTCCATATAAAACTTTGCGACGTCAACCATACAGTTATCTTCATCCATGACAATCATGCCACCTGATCCCATCATTGAACCTTTTTTAATAAGGTTATCGTAATCAATTGGCGTATCTAAGTCCTCATTCGTAAGACAACCGCCACTTGGGCCCCCGGTTTGCACAGCTTTAAACTTTTTGTTATTGGGGATACCACCGCCAATATCATAAATTACATGGCGTAAGGTCGTGCCCATTGGCACTTCAAGTAAGCCCGTGTTTTTAATCTTGCCTCCTAAGGCAAAGACTTTCGTGCCTTTTGATCTTTGGGTGCCAATCTTATTAAACCAGTCAGCCCCTTTAAGTAAGATAACCGGAATATTCGCATATGTTTCAACGTTATTAATAATGGTGGGTCTGCCCCATAAACCGCGTTCTGCGGGGAAGGGTGGCTTATTGCGCGGCATCCCGCGTCCCCCTTCAATTGAAGCGATAAGCGCCGTTTCTTCTCCACACACAAATGCACCCGCCCCAAGTCTAATTTCTAAATCAAAATCAAAGCCGCTTTCCATAATATTTTTACCAAGTAAGCCATAAGCATAGGCTTGATTAATCGCGTGTTTTAAGCGTTTAACGGCAAGCGGATATTCCGCTCGTATATAAATATAACCTTGTTTTGCGCCAATTGCGTAACCATTTATGATCATCGCTTCAATCACACTATGGCTATCGCCTTCTAAGATGGCACGATCCATAAAGGCGCCTGGGTCACCTTCATCAGCGTTACAAATAACAAAGCTTTCCCCGCCTTTAAACTTGGCAGCGAATTGCCATTTTAGCCCGGTCGGGAAGCCCCCGCCACCCCGGCCCCGTAAGCCTGAATCAATTAAAACTTGAATGATTTCTTCCGGTTTCATTTTTAAAGCTTTTGCAAGCGCAAAATAGCCGTCACGACCAATATATTCATCAATGTTATACGGATCAATAATGCCGCAGTTTCGTAAGGCGATCCGTTCTTGATTATGATAGAATGCCATTTCTTGGAATGATTTATATACTTTTTGTTTTGTTTCGTCATCAAATTCATAATACGCAAGTTTAGTAACAATCTTTGCGTTTATTAAGTGGGACGTAATAATTTCTTCAACATGACTTGCGTTAATATGGACATAAAAGGTTTGATCAGGGTAAATAATAACTACTGGTCCTTTTTCACATAATCCAAAACAACCTGACATATAAATATGGACTTTATCAGCGATATTATATGTTTTCAATAATTCATCAAACTTTTCTTTAATAAGTAAGCTTTTTGATGACATACAGCCAGTGCCACCACAGATGACGATATCGTAATGCTTTGCCATTATTATTTGTCTCCCTTCACTAAGTGTTTCTTAATAATTAAATCAATTACTTCTTTCGTTAAATGTTCATAGTTTGTAACAAGGGTTTCGCCTTTGACGGTTAAGGATAATTCTTTAGCTTCTTCTTTATACACTTTCATCACTACAACATCTAAACGATTTAAATCAAGTAATGTTTTAATCGTATAGTCAATTAAAGTATCAGCCCCTTTTTCTTTTAATTCTTCATTGTAATTAAAGATAACAGTATATTGTGGGTTAGGATTTTTTAAATATAGCGACGCTGCCATTTTATTTTTAATTGCTTCTAAGTCTTTAATACTTTTAATCATTTTTATTTTTCTCCTCTTCAATAATACGCCGTAAGTCTTTAATTACTTTGTCACTTGTGGCAATCCCGGTTACTTCTTCACCTACCGTGTAAACAGGAGCTAAGCCGCACGCCCCAATGCAGCGCGTTGCTTCAACAGTAAATAAACCGTCTTCACTCGTTTCACCAGCTTTAAGTCCTAATTCACCAGTGACAGCATCTAGTACACTTTGTGAGTTTTTAACGTAACAGGCCGTTCCTAGACAAACACCAACGATGTGTTTACCTTTCGGTGTTAAGGAAAAGCGTGAATAAAAAGTGACGACCCCGTTAATATGGGCGACACTGGACAGGTAAAGGAATCGCCCCAAAAATATCTTGGGCATCATGTAATGTTGGCATTAAGGGTCCTCTTGTTTTTAAGTGCTCTTCCATCTTTTCATTAAGAAGCGCTATTTTTTTGTCATAATCTTCAATTAACATATCATTTCCTCTTTATTCGGTATTATTTTCCCGAAAGTCATTAATATTATATATATTAATAGATAATAAGGGAAGTGATGCTATAAAGAAAATGCCATAAAAAAGCCCCAAATAAAATAAGGCATCATATAATAATGTAAAAAGAAAAAGGCTCAGTGCGAGCCTTAATCTCTTATTAATAATAATTATTAACTTGAATCAGAAAATTAGTAATGTGTAACATCAAAACCTTCATCCTCAAGTCTTGATTTTATTGTCCATGCCTCAATTAGTTTTTGTTCTGTAAATCTATTGAGGCGACCACTCTTGCAACTCGCAATCACCGTATCAATTATTCCCATTTCATAACTGTTTATTAACCCCCTATTAGATGCAATTTGCTTAAACTTTGTCCAGTTTTCTGAACCGAATTCAAATGCATCAATCATAGCACTAGCCGCATTCAATTCCTTACGCTCTTTTTTTGCACTTCTCTCCTCGGTCTTTAACTCATCCTTAGTAACCAAAATATCAATGGTTGTATTGTTAATTGTAAATGGGACTTTTTTGGCAACATCCCAACACACTTCTCTTTTAGCATATTCAGCAATATTAGCGTGTTGTCGTTTTGGATTGTATAACACATCAAAAATAATTTTAGATGCCTTCTCTATCTCACGTACTATTTCATCAGGCACTCTTTGTTTTAACCAAATATCAGTATAGTCAATATAATAATTTTTCTTTTTGAACTCATGAACAATTTTTGAAAATGTATATGGTACTAATTTATCTCGATAGCCACGATGCTCAATATACCACTGTTGATTTGATATGGTTTCTCCAATTTTTTTAAACAATATTCCTTTCGCAACTAAAGTTTTATAAAAGTGTTCATTGAAATAGGAATCGTCTTTTTCCCATTGTTCTTTTAAGTAGACTTCTGTTCTAGTTAAATTAACTTCTGGACCCCATGAAGCATCATAAGGACGCTCATCATCAGCGCTCAACCACTTGGCAAGATCACCCTTAGTAAATCTCTGTGATTTCGGATAGGTCATCATGTATCTTTCGCGTTCACTTTTTGTCATTTTCATCATGCCTTGTTCATAAGAACCCCTAGTTCTTTCGAAAAACCATTTCGTTATCTTATTATATGAATCTGAAGATGGGGCACTAATTTTTGAACTCAAATCAGCAATGCGCACAAAAATGGAATGATTTGATGTTAAATCTGATTGTCTAACTGCATTTTGACTATTTGCGTATTTTGATATATTGTGAACAAAATCATCATCTTGCTCATTTGTAACAGTTAATTTCATTTGCACATAAATATTTTCTAATGTGCTTTTATCCTTCCAGGCCGCACTCGCTAACGAGGCTGTAGTTTGACCACCATTAACTATTTTCAATTCCGTAAATTCTATAATTTGTAACCCTTCATTTGTACTTATCGTTTTTATTTCTTTAGCGGTAGCAGAGATACCATTGTTATATATGAAAAAATTTGAGCTGTCTTCTGGACTCAATATTGTATTTCTAATCGCTCTGTTAATTTTACCCCTAGTATTTAAAAAAGAACGCACGTTTTGTTCTAATAATTGTTGCGGATATTCATCATATATTCTTGCGAGAAATATTCCAGGAACAATAGCAAGATATGCATCATAATTGTGCTTACCAATATCCGCCTTTATACAAGGTATTCCCTCAACACCATACTTTATAGTTGGAAGTGTAATGTCTTCCTTTATAAACTCTTTTTTTGCAAGCTCATATATTTCAGAAAATCCAATAACCATTACTCTAACTTCAAATGTTGTCCCTTGAAACGAAAAATCATCAATGTGAATATTTTTAGTCATTCGTTCACTAAGATAATCCGTTGTCGCAAAAAATAATTGTATTTTATTAATTGACTTTCTAGCAAACACTTCATCTTTGATATCACGAGCAAATTGATAATAATTGGCAGTAAGTTCAGCGCCATCAAAAAAGCCTTTTAGAGTATTTTCAAAAAAGTTCACTAAAAGTCTTGCCTTTTCTGTAATCTGACTTCGATTTATTGTTTTTGCTTCTCTACTATTGAAATCGGCATACATTAGATTGACTGTATTTGCAGTATCTTCAATACTTCCTGCAGAGAGTACCATTTTCTTGAATTTGTTGCCTGGAACAACGGTTTCCTGGACAAAAATAGGTTCAATATCATTTAATATTGAAAAATCATTTACTAAAAGATCTCGAATTTTCCCAATAAAAATCTCATTCTCATGCACTTTCTCAAAAAGTGATTCATCTAAGACATTGTTAATATATTCCTGTCTATATTCTTCTATGGTCCATGACATTAAAATAAATCTCCTTTAAATTTTTCAAGAGTATTCAAGAAAAGTTCATATGTTAATTTGCTTATTTCTTGATATTTTATATCAGTCTCAAGTAGTCTGGGAAATTTGTCGTTTACGTAGTAATTATAGGCTTGCTTAACTTCAAACTTTAATTTTGTTGCTTCATCTTCAGTCGAATAGCCATAATCCTCCAGTTTACTGATAAATCTTTCTCTCACTTCTTCACTTTCAATTTGTTCAAAAATGGCCGATATCAACTGTTCAATTGATGACATGCCATTATTAAATTCTTCAGACATTTTCTCTATTTTATAAACAACTAGGTGACCTTCTAACGCTGATGATAATTGGCTAATTGAAGATATCTTTACACTATATTGTGTAGATGAAATCGTCTTAACTTCAAACCAATTACTATCCGTAGAAAAATCTTTGCTCGTGTTTTCTGGTCCGCTCCACGAATTAATTGATTTATCATATCCATATTTTGGAATAAGGTAAGAATGTAAAAAATATAATTCGCCAAACAAACCCTTGGTTTTTTCATCGGTTAAATTTGAACCCGATTTTCTAAACATGTTTCGCCATATGTGAAAGCGATCTTTTAACTTTAATAATGCTTCTCTTTCATTGTTAACATCTTTAATACACCCAATTAAATCGGAACAAAAAGAATAAAACACTTTTTTAGCATTGTCAGTTACTAAATCAAAACATGTCCAATATACAGAGGAACTTTCCCTTCCTTGAACCATCTTCAATAATTTTGTTGATTCAATTCTGGGAGGTTCAATTGATGAGAGAAAAGCCAATCTATACATCCCTTCAGAATTGATTCCATAATAAACCTTTAGCGGATACTTTCCTTCAACTCTTCTTTGGTTATTACGAATGGTTTGTTCTAAGTCTTCAAATATTTTTTCAAAGTTAATCTTCATCATATTCCTCCTCATCAAGATCTGTATATTTTCTACGATCTGCTAACTCTTTAATCTTTATTGGATTTGCTTTATATCTAACAATTATGGGGTCTTCCTTAGCAGGAAACCCTATACCAAATCCTAATAGTGGCTCACTTTTATAATCTGCAAACTGTTCATCATCACTCAATTCTATTGGAAGAATAATAAGTAATGGCTTTCTGTTTCGAACCCTTAGATAATCTTTTGCTATTAGTTCTGTGCTTCGGTCCGTAATTTTTGATTCTTCAATAGCAATCGCTTTTGCTTCTTCTATTTGTTCAGCAGTGAGACCACTATTAAAAATCCCCGGATCAACAACTCTGTTATTCGACCCACCCATTCGGAAAAAATCTTCATCAGGTTCGCTAATTACATTTGTTTTACGTTCAACGGTGGTTAGTTCTCTTCCACTCAGAGTAAATTTTAAGCTGTCTTTTCTTTCATTACCCTCTGCAATTACTACATCCCAAAAATCAAAAACATCGGAATTCTCAATATATTCAGAAATATTATCAATATCAAACTTTCTGTTTTCAAGTGGTATTGATAATCCCCTGACTAATTTTGCAATATGTTTTTTATTTACATTTCTATACATTTGCCGTGTTGTTCTACTTCTTTCGGTTGCGATTCTCACTCCTTCTAAAAGTACAACATCACGTTTAATTTCTTCCACAAATCTTTGAATATTAGCTAAATTATTATTGTTATATTTCTTATTTTTGAAAATCTTTGACGTATCAGCAACAACACCACCATAATTTAATCCTATTTCAATGTCCCGCGATTGTCTCATTTTATTTCTTGCAGTAATAATTAAATCGGTTTCCAATGTTTCAGGTGATTCTTTAACCATTAAGCCAAAATCTCTTGGTTTTTTCTTTTTTAGTTTCATCTCCTTAAATTGAACTTTCAGGTCTTCAACAGCTTCAGCAACAGCTCCAAAATTATCAATATTCAATTGTGTCATATATACGAAGCACAAATCTTCATAATTAGGTCTGTATCCAAACCATCTTGACATTTGAAGCATAGTATCATATGCAGCGGTTCTACGGTTAAAATAACTAATATTTAAACCATTTAGTGTTAGCCCCCGCGACAAAACATAACCACCTATGGCAATCAATCTAGCACCAACATCATCATAGTCTTCATAAATAAACTTTTCATGTTTATTATTAAAAACTCTTACTTCAAATTTTGTTATTTCATCATAAAATCCATGTTTAATCTTTTCCCAATCATATTCAGCAGATAATTTACTGTTGCTAGAATAAATTCTAAATAATTCTTTCATCTCATCTGATCTAAAAAATTTATCATCTTCATAATGCGATGTTTGTGAAATTATTCTTCTTAAATTTTCTACATAACTTTTTACTTTATATAATATTTTATCTTGAACATCATTGAAAACTGAAATATTTATCATCATTGTTCTATGCGCAGTTCCGTCGCCCCGCAAGGTCCTTATTACATTTGTAATTAAGAATAATTTTATCGCTTCTTTTAGGCTAGGATTTATTGAAAACGACGCATCTCTTTTATGTGATACCGGTAGCATAAAGTCTCGTTCTGATTCTTCGATTTTTATTATTCGGTTTTCCTTAAAGACTTTTTTGTGTCCAAAATAATTTGAATCAGAATGTAATTGGACAATAAAGTCAGAAGGAAATAAGTCAGTAGATTCGTCTGATACATCAAAGGGGTTGATAAAAATATTAGCAAATGGAGTTGCTGTAAATCCCACATAAGAAGCTATATTCACTTTAGAAATGATATTTCTTATTAGTCCATTAATCCTTGACGGATCTTCTGTGGTCTTCTTCGTATTAACAGATGCATTATCAGCTTCATCATCAATTATTAGTATATTCTTGGTTTTCGCATTTATATCTTGGCGGCCAACCCAGTCGCCAATTTGAGTAAGAACACTAGAGTTTTTCTTTCCGACGATAATTATTGGTTTTGTCGTGTCAGCTGGAGCAAAATTAGAGTGACTTTTTACAAATTTAATAAAGTCGACATTATCAGTAGTTAACGGAATTGCATAATAATTAGGGTAGTCATCCCTTTCACCGACACCAATGTACTTGATATCGTAACTATTAATTGTTCCACTTATAGCGCCGATAACTCCTGAGTCCACTCTTTTTTGAGTTTGTCTTCGTAAATACTCAGTTATCCCCGATAAAACAATAATCATTTTGTAACCATAATCTATAGCCAGGTTTATAAGTGCAAGAAAATTTGCGGTTTTTCCTGATTGAACATCACCAATAACTAAACCTTTTTTCTTACTATCTATAGCATTTAGGCTTGCGTTGGGATTGGCACACATCGATAATATATCCCTTGTGTTTCTTTCAATCTGCTCAATTGTTTGTGGAGAAAACTTTTGTTTTTGCAAAAAATTTCGATATCTTTCAAAATATTCGGGTTTGACATGATTTTTTTCAAACTCTTTAGTCGCTTCCTCAAACCAACGAGTATGTCCTTCTTCCAAAAATAGTATATCAGGACTAAATGTTTTAATACCTTTCTGTCTTTCAAATTCACGAACAATGTAATCAACATCAAGATCTTCTACTTCATATCTTAGATACCCTGCTAATTCTTTAATGTTTTGCAGCAACTCTGAATGAGTGAACGTCCGATTATCAACAAGTAAAAACTTTAATACTTGGTCACTAGACATTTTCTTTCACCTTTCTTAAAATTCTTTCCTTATATCCGGACAATGCTGAAAACTCTTCACCTCTCAATAAATTTAGTGCATTTGACTCAGTTTGTCCAATAATTTTTAAAAGTTCAAAGAAACTCTCTTCGAGTTTTTCCAAATCTTCTTCATTATTTCCATTATAAATCTGCCTCGACTCCGCACTATCATATATAATACGATTTTTCGGAATATAATTCTCCACTTGGTTTATGAAATGCTCAAGTAATTTTTTTGACTCAGGAGGGGATAGTTCTAATAATTTTTTATAAACTGGACTTTCTCTATTTATTTGAAATTTTGTGCCGTCACGATATCTAACCTGTAACCAAACTGGATTATCTTCAGCAACCTCAGCTCTGGCTTTACCTCTAGATATCTTTTTACTTTTCTCAATTGTTTCACTAAGGGCTGCCCTAATTCTCTGTTTCAAAATATCAGGTATTCTAGCGGAGCTTTTTTTAACATCTAAATCCCAAATTGAATCCCATGATGAGGGAATATCAATCTGAACTCTTGAATGTTTATGTAATTCACTTTTAATATCCATCCTAAACCATGTTCCCCACAAAATAAGTCTTTTATTTCTATAAATATAAAACCCTTGATCATCATATATGGATTTAGGATTACCAAGTAATCTTTTTTGCTCAGGAGACAGTTGGTTAGCATAGGGGATAGTATATGGGGTGACTGAACCCTCGTCCTCAAAACTAGTAAGAACAAGGGGGTATACTTGTCCAAATTGAGTGTTTGGGAAAAAGTCTTTCAAAAACGGGTCTCTTCTTTCAACTCTCTTTTCATTAAAAAGAATTTCAATATCATCATAAAATCTATGAAATACAAACTCACAATGCTTTGTTGTGCTCTCGACAATCTTTTGGAATGAATTCACAAAGTTATCAGCGGAAACTTCTAAACGATCAAATTTCTTCCACATAACCATTGTTCCCGTCGGTAATGCTTTCAAAATTTGAATATTTGGAATATTATTTATTTCATCTTCACTAAGTAAAATCATTTCCCATTCATTTACTTTTTCAATATGGTCGACATCAAATACAATTGCCCTTATTCTTCCGTATTTTTTACTCACGACAGTCAAAGATCGACATTGAGAAAGAGACGCTGTCTTAAGTCCCAAACCGAATCGACCGAGTTCCGTTGAATTTTCTTCTTTGTCATCACGATTTGAGCCAAGAAGAATAGCGTTTTCTAGTTCATTCCTTGACATGCCATGGCCATTATCAATTATCTGAAAATATGGTTCCTCTTCTCGGGGGTCACTATATACCATAATTTTACTGGCATTTGCCGATATTGAATTGTCAAAGATGTCAGCAACAGCACTTGGAAAAGTATAGCCAATAGATCTAATGCCAAATAATAAGGAAGCCACTGGTTGTTGTACAATTATTTTCTCATTCATCATAAAACCTCAAAGAATTAATCTTTTTATTAAAACGTTCTACATTCTCAAAAGCGTAAACATCGATATCTGGATTGTCATAAGCGTTTGTGCATAAAATTAAGGATGTGTTTTCCTTAAATTTGCCAAAAAAGGTGTATTTTAATAAAGATAAATCAAAAACCTTTTTATTTAACGCAGTAGTTTTTACTATAAAAAACCTCTTTTTACCTTCATAGTATGATTCGATATCATAGAGAGAGTATGGATATGTTTTTGAAACATTAATTATTCTATTGTACCCTAGGGATTTTAATTTATTGGTAAGTAGATTATCTATTAAGTGGTTCTTTCTTTCCTTTAATAGTTCAATATAGTTTTCAGGAGATACTTCCTTCTTCACTTTCTTCCGAATTATTTGAACCTCATCATCATAATTATCAAAGGTTTCAAAGAAATTAGTGTTAAATGTTTTTCCAACCCCTTTTCCGATAATAAAGACTTTCGATTGTAAGATTTGTGGCTCACCAACAATTTGACAATCAAAGTTTAAAATTTCAGTCTCAAAATCAAAATCAAAAGAATTTACAATAAAAGCATAATCGTTTAATGCTTTTGAAATATCTCTTAGTACTTTCCTGTTGTTGATTAGTAAATCCTCGTCCTCGTATTTTAATGTAATTGGATAATGTAGCTTGATTCTGCCATATTGAACCTTCGTTTTATCAGTTTCCTCTTTTGTAAAAAAACAAAATTGATATTTAGTGTCTATTTTTTTGCCATTAACCGCAATATCAGAAAAAACAAAGACATTATTTATCCTTGTAATGGCCTTGGAATTTCTTAATAATTTGTCAATAAGATTATATTTTTTTTTGAAATCAATTTGTTTAGGTATTCTATAAACTTGGGAAAGCTTAGTGTTAATAGACTTTCCTTGCTTAATAACCGTGGAAACAGTCGCAGTATGACCAATTTTATTATCATTATAAATATTTGAATATAAGGATTTTTTACTAATTGGCAACTGAATAACCATAACTATTCCTCACAAAAGTCCTTATAGATTAACTTGAACACTTCTTCTAGAACGTTAACTACTATTGAGTTCCCAATTAATCTATTCATTTTCCTATAACTTAAATTCAATTGCTTTGTTCGTTCATATTCTTCCATCGTAAAGCCCATTAAGAGAAATGCTTCACGAATGGTAAGCAACCTCCATGTTGCTCCTTTTGGACCTCTGTATCTAAACATAGCTGCTGTATTGCTTCGGTCCATGTTGCATGTAATCGTATTAATAATCGTATTATTATCAATAACATTTCTTTGATTAATATTCCACATTTCTTCCCTGGACGTCGTTAAGTTAAGTTGGGCTTGGTTAGCTTCGAATCTTAATACATCATCTTCATATTCTGATTCATTTGGTTTGTAAAAAATAAAATCTTCAATGTTTATTCTCTTGTTCGATTTATAAGTTATTAAAGATGTCACATCAACTTTTTTTCCAAAGGAACTTAAAATAAATGCTCTTTTACGACTTTGTGGCACACCAAAATCCAAAGAATTAAGAATCATGTTATCACTATTTTTATAGCCGATTTCTTCTAAAAATGAAAGCCAACTATTCAAAGCATTAGAATTAGATTTTGCGAAAATAGCTTTCACATTTTCCATTAGAAGGTACCTT
>CALAWM010000090.1 GCA_937895315.1 uncultured Caryophanales bacterium
GAAAGTTTAAGGATAACAAAGGAAAGACGTCCAGATTTATTCATAAAGATACTAACTGATGCTGATACGATTGCCTTAAATAAAGAACTAGAATCTGGCACGGTCGGGGCTTGGGAAAAAGAAGCCATCAAAAAAGGTGAACGCTTCACCAAAGATAAAAAGTAAACCATACTAATTAAAAAGGAGATGCGAGACATCTCCTTTTTCTTTTTATCACATTCCAGGAAAGCCCGGAGGCATTGGTCCGCCTTTTTTATAATTTTTCATCTTCTTCATCATTTCTTTAGTTTGCTCATATTTTTTAATGACTTTGTTTATTTCTTGATTTGAAGTTCCGCTACCCCGGGCAATGCGTACTTTGCGGCTATTTTTTAAAATTGCTGGGTTTTTGCGCTCTTCGGGGGTCATTGAATTAATGATGGTTTCAAACATTTTCATTTCCTTTTCGGCTTGGGCTTGTTGCTCTGGAGTTATCTTTGGCATCCCGGGAATCATCTTTAAAATACCACTTAACTTACCAAGTTTTTGCACTTGCTTCATTTGACTTAACATATCATTTAAATCAAACTCCCCATCCATCATCTTTTGTGTCGTTTTCTTTACTTCTTTTTCATCAAGTTGTTCTTGGGCTTTTTCGACAAGTGATAAAACGTCACCCATCCCCAAAATTCGATCAGCCATCCGTTCGGGATAGAAAATATCAAGGTCATTTAGAGTTTCACCAACGCCCGCATATTTAATGGAAACACCAGTTAAATGTTTGATTGAAAGAGCTGCCCCGCCACGGGCATCACTATCAAGTTTTGACATAATGGCGCCGGTTAATCCTAATTTTTGATTAAAGGATAAGGCGGTATTGACGGCATCTTGTCCGCTCATGGCATCAACAAGGAGTAATATTTCCGTTGGTTCAACATTATCTTTAATATCTTTTAATTCTTGCATTAACGCTTCATCAATCGTTAAACGTCCGGCCGTATCAATGATTAAAACGTCATAACGGTCATCATATGCTTTCTTTTTGGCGGCTTTGGCAATTTCCACCGGACTTACTTTATCGCCCATATTAACAATATCAACGCCTACTTGCTTGGCTAAAGTCACAAGTTGATCAATAGCGGCCGGACGGTAGACGTCAGCGGCGGCAAGTAATACTCTTTTATTTAATTTCTTTTTGAAAAGGAGGGCTAATTTACCGGCGGTTGTTGTTTTCCCAGTTCCTTGAAGACCTACTAGCATAATGATCGTTGGTTTATTCTTTTCAAAGGTTAATTCACTGTCAGCACTACCTAATAACTTCACTAATTCGTCATTAACAATTTTGACAACCATTTGTCCTGGATTTAAAGTATCGTATACTTTGGTCCCAAGTGCTTCTTCTTTAATATTGTTAATAAACTCTTTAACTACTTTAAAATTAACGTCAGCTTCAAAAAGAGCAATCCGCACTTCTTGGAGCATTTCGTCCATATTTTTTTCGGTTAAACGTGATTGACCACGTACTTTTTTTAGTATTTTACTAAACTTATCGGTTAATGATTCAAATGCCATCTTGATCCTCACTTAACAGTTTTTTAATATGTTCATCCGTTGTTTCTTCTTCTATTTTCGCTAACAGATTTTCGGTTTTATTTTTATAGGCTAAATGTCCTACGATATTTTCTAAATTTTCTAAATGTTTAATTGAAACTTTAATGGCGTCACTTACTCCGGCTTTTGAGATACCTAGATTCGTAGCAATCTCTTGGAGTGATAAATTGAAAACATAATAAGATTCCATGATTACTTGTTGTTTCTCGGTCAAAGTTTTGCCATATATTACGAGCAAATCATTAATGTAAATAAATTCTTGTAAGTTTTCCATAATTAAAACACCATTGATATCACAAAGATTATGACAAAGTTAATAAGAAAAGTGCGGATAAAAGTTGAGTGAAAGGCCGAAGAACGCCATTTATCACGCCCTAAATAACGAAATTGCCGATAAGTGAAGACAAAACTAACAATGAGGGTGCCAAGTAACACGACAAGAAGATTGGCAAATACAACATTAGTAGGTTGAAACGCAAAAACAACATAACGAACCCCAAGAAATATTGCAAAAGAGATAACTAAACTAAGTAATAAGTATGCCATTATTCTTCTGCTCCTAGGCATAAGCCATATAAATATTTTTCTAAATCGAATTCATCTAAATCTTCAAGTTTTTCCCCTAGACCAATAAAGCGAACCGGAACCCCAATTTCGTCTCTAATCGCTAAGATGATGCCGCCTTTACTCGTACCATCCATTTTCGTAATGACCACACCAGTTAAACCGGTTGCTTCGGCAAAGGCTTTGGCTTGTAAAATACCGTTTTGTCCAGTGGTAGCATCAATAATTAAAAATACTTCATGCGGTCCATCATTAATTTCGCGACCAATAACTCGGCGAATCTTACTTAATTCCGCCATTAAGTTCACTTTAGTTTGTAATCTTCCGGCAGTATCAACAATAATTAAATCGATGCCTAATTCTTTACCTTTTATGACCCCATCATAAGCAACACTCGCCGGATCTTGTTGATCTTTTCCTAAGACAATTGGCACATCAAGCCGCTTGGCCCATACTTCAAGTTGGGCGACGGCTCCGGCTCTAAAGGTATCGCCAGCGACAAGTAACACTTTTTTGCCAGCTTTTTTATAACGATAAGCAAGTTTTGCAATCGATGTTGTTTTACCAACGCCATTGACACCAACGACTAATAAAACAGTGGGACCATCTTCGACAAATTGGATTTCATTAACAATATCTTCGCCTTGTTTAAGGTAACCAATAAACATTTTATCGACTAAAAG
>CALAWM010000091.1 GCA_937895315.1 uncultured Caryophanales bacterium
GATTATGGGATCACCAACCTATACAATAACCGAAGGAAGTGTTTTTTTAGATAACGAAGACATCTTAGAAATGAGTGTCGATGAACGTGCTAGAGCAGGTTTATTTCTGGGGATGCAATATCCAGCAGAAGTTTCAGGGGTTACCAACAGTGACTTTATGAGGGCTGCTTTAAGAGCGAATAATGAGGGTAAAAATATGCCTATCTATGAATTCATTAAAAAATACGATTCAACGATCAAAGAATTAAAAATGAATGAAGATATGGCGCATAGATATTTAAATGAAGGTTTTTCAGGTGGAGAAAAGAAACGTAATGAAATCTTACAACTCAAAATGTTAAAACCAAAAATTGCGATTTTAGATGAAATTGATTCTGGTTTAGATATTGACGCTTTAAAGATTGTTGGTGAAAATGTGAATGATATGATTAGCGACGAATTTGGTTGCATATTAATTACTCATTACCAAAGAATCTTAGATTATATTAAACCAACTTATGTTCATATCATGATTAACGGGAAAATCGTTTTAACTGGGAAACAAGATCTAATTGAAAAAATTGATAAGAATGGTTACGAATGGGTCAAAGAAGAACTTGGCATCGAATTCGAAGGTGAATAAAGATGCCTGAGATTATTTTAAAAGACCATATCATTAGTGGTGACATGATAGAAGGTATCACTTATGATGCACCAAAATTAATCGTTAGAGACAAGTTGGTTATTAAAGATCCCATTAAAATTACGCTTAAAGATGACAATAACGAAAACTTAGAAATTATCATTGGAAAATCAAGCGAAGTTAGGTTTATCTTAGAAGTAGCCAGCGAGGACCTTGAACCGAATAACTACAATTTAAAACTAACTGCGATGGATAATTCAAAAGTTTCTTATTTACTAATTAGTGATTTAAAGAGTGAAAAAGGGACGATTCACCATTACTTTGAAGCAAAAAGAGATTCTCAAGTCGAATTGATGGGTGGCTTTGTTAGTAATAAATTAGAGGCGAAAATGCATGCTGAATTAACGGGTGAAGGCGCTTATGTTGGGATTAGAGCAGTTGCGGTAAGTTCCTATGGAAATATTCAAAACATTGATATTGAACTGATTCATGCCGCCAAATATACCACTGGATTAATGCATAATATCGCGATTGCGAATGGAAATGGCAAAGTTATTTTAAATGGCGTTGAAAAGATTCTTCAAGGCATGATTAAAGCAGATGCTTATCAAAACTTAAAAGGCATCATCGCTTCTGATACGGCCATCATTGAAGTAAACCCTATCTTATTGATTGATGAACATGATGTAAAAGCGGGACATGGGGCAACTGTTGGTAAATTAGAAGAACACAGCATTTATTATTTAATGAGTAGAGGTCTTACACGTAAAGATGCTGAAAAATTAATGATTAATGGTTTATTAACCCCGCTAATTGACGCAATAACAGACCAACCATTAAAAGAAAGATTTGTCGAATTGGTGAATGAACGTTTATGATACTTGATGTAGAGAAGATTAGAAAGTTATTTCCAATCTATGAAGAAAATCCTAATATTGTTTATCTAGATACAGCGGCATCTAGTTTAAAACCAACTCCAATGATTGACGCCTTAAATCATTATTATCAAAAATTAGGTGTCAATATCCACCGAGGGGTTTATAAGATTGCCCATGAAGCAACCGATCTTTATGAAAGTGCACGAACTAAATTAGCGCATTTTATAAATGCGAGCGATGAAGAAATTATTTTCACCAAAGGCACGACCAATAG
>CALAWM010000092.1 GCA_937895315.1 uncultured Caryophanales bacterium
TTTAAGCGATTTTATGTAGTTATCCACGAAATCCACAAAATATGTCTGTGGATAACTATGTGGAAAACTTATTCCCTGTGGACAAAGTGGATAATTTCTAAAGTTATCAACATTCATTAAAAGTTATACACAGCCTTTTCGATACATATAATGCTCTTTTTTATTATAAATCACAATGTATAAAGACTTTTCCACAGAATTGTGAAGTTTTGGATGGGATTGTGATGAAAAATTACATATTTATTGGGAAAAAGGGATAAAACACATGATAATAGTCAATGTCTCAGCGCCCTCATTTTTAAACTATATTATTAATATTAAGGGCTTTGGTTGACTTTTACTATGTAAACCACTAAAATTAATCGCGAACAACTATAAGTTGTGTTTGAAGGAGAGAGTATTATGAAAAGAACATTTCAACCAAGTAAGATAAAAAGAGCCCGTGTTCACGGTTTCCGTGAAAGAATGTCCAGCCCAAGCGGACGCAAAGTTCTTCGTGCTCGTCGTGCTAAAGGCCGCGCTTCTTTAACGGTCTAGTTTTTACTACCTTTTGGGGAGCAAAGTGAAAAGGGCGCATCGTATATTGAAAAATGATGATTACCAGATCATCATCAAATCTGGAAAACTAACAAAGACGTCCCTTTGCTATGGTTATTACCGACCAAATGAACTCCAAACATTACGCGTAGGCATTGCAGTCAGCAAGAAAATTGGTAATGCCGTGACCCGTAATAAAGTAAAACGCCAAATAAAGGCGATTGCTAGATCATACGTAAAGACGCATGTTGGTGATTTCGTAATTGTTGCAAAAAAGGGAGTATTAACAAACACCTTCCACGACTTAGAAATTGCCATAATGAAGATATTTGCTGAAAACGGAGAAAAACATGAATAAGAAAAATAAAAGAATATTGAAACTAGGGGCACTAGTTGCCGGACTTTTCGTATTGTCGGCTTGTACTGCTAGTTTTTGTTCACCCGCGGACATTAGCCATATGCTATATAACCAAGATAGCGGTCTTGTGACGACGATTGAAAATGGGGTCGAAACAAAAACCCACAATCCGGTCATGGCGGAAATTCATGCTGGGGCCGAAAGCCAAGGCTTCCGCATTCCAAGTTTAGAGTATTATGAAAAACTCGATGAAAAAGTTTTAAACTTCTCTTTAACGAAGTTTGAAAATACCGAAGGACTTACTGGTGCAGAATTAAATAACGCTGCCCTTAAAAAATATGGCTACCTTAAGTTTTTAGGAACTTCAGGAGCGACCACTCCGAGCGAGGGTGATGCCTTATGGGGTAACTGGACATTATGGACTTATGAAATTGGTCAAGAAATTGGTATTGAAAATGTTCCTGATCGTGACTTCTCTAATTATTATAAGAATACAATCTATGGCAAGATTCAAGCAAACCGGTCATGTATCGCAATTTATGATGGAGAATACGGTCCAGAAGACAATAAAATTCCTGTTACATCGAAAACTTGGAAAGACGCTTTTGATCGTGGTGTAATTGAAGGATTATTTGTCTATCCAATTGCTGCCTTCATTGAAGTCTTAACCAAAGCATTTGGCGCCGGTGGATGGGGCCAAATTTGGGCAATCTTAATTACAACCATTACTGTCCGGGGATTATTAATATTAGTAACCCTTAAACAAACAATCGGGGCGCAAAAGATGCAAACCTTGCAACCTGAACTAGAAAAGATTCAACAAAAATATCCAAATTCGGATAAAAACCAATATGAAAAACAAGCCTTAGCCCAAGCGCAAATGGCTTTATATAAGAAACACGGTGTTAATCCGCTTGGTTCAATATTAGTTATGCTCCTTCAATTCCCAATCTTTATTGCGGTTTGGGGTGCGATGACTGGTTCGGCAAGTTTAGCAAGTGACGCTGTCATGGGTTTAAACTTAAGTTCCTTACTTGGTCAATCAATGATTAACAACTGGTTTACTAGTGGCTGGTGGACAGCATGGGTTTTATTCTTACTTATGACTATTACCCAATTTATTTCCACGAGACTTTCAACCTGGCTCAACAAGAGCAAACAAAAAGAATTAGAAAAAACGACGGTAAACCCTGCTGCCGAAAAACAGAAAAAACAATCAAAAATGATGATGAATATTATGTTCATTATGATTATCTTCATGTCCTTTAGCTTACCAGCAGCAATGGGAGTGTACTGGTTCGCCGGTGCTATTATTAGTATTGCGCAAACCTTAATCGTGCACTATGCCATGAAAGGAAAGAAATAATATGCGTATTTTTGAAGCAAAAAACATTGATGAAGTATTAAAACTTGCCAGCGAAGATCTCGGTATTCAAATTCATGATTTAATTTATGATGTCATTGAAGAAAAGAAAGGACTCTTTAAGAGTTCAATCAAAATTAGTGTTTATGAAACGACCGATTATATTGATTACGCCGTTAAATACTTGAAAACAGTTGTCGAAGCCCTTGGTTTCAAACCAGAATTTCGGACTGAACTTGATGGAGATATCATTAAAATTGAACTGAGCACCAATCACAATAGTATTTTGATTGGCAAAAATGGTAAAACTTTATTAGCCTTAAATGAAATCGTTTTAGTGGCTTTAACCGCGAAGTTTAAAAAACGGATCAGAGTACTTCTTGACATAAATGAATACAAAGTTGATCGCTATCGTAAAGTTGTAAGCATTGCTAAAAGAGTGGCAGGCGAAGTTGCAAAAACCAAACAAGATACCGCCCTTGAACCAATGCCAAGTGATGAACGAAGAGCAATTCATAACGCCCTTAGTGAATATCGAAATGTTACAACCGAATCAGTGGGAACAGGACGTGACCGCCAAGTCGTCATCCGCTACCGGAAACCCGGAAAAGGCGAATAAGTTAAGTTAACAAATAAATACCACCTCTATAAGGTGGTTTTTTATTACAAAAAGGCAGTATATGCTAAAATAATGACATGTTAGATACTATTGTTTCATTAGCGACTCCACCCATGATGGGTGCCCTTGCGGTCATTAGATTATCAGGACCAGAAGCTTTTAAAATTGTCACTAAAAGTTTTACAAAGGACTTAACAATCTTAAAAGAAAAAGCAATTGTCTATGGCAAACTTTTTGATGATGAAGAATTAGTCGATGAAGTTGTTGCTTTTTGTTTTGTCGCCCCGCACTCCTTTACGGGCGAAGATGTTGTCGAAATTAGTTGTCATGGGAGCATGCTTATCGCCAATGAAATTATTACTTTAATGGTTAAAAATGGTGCCCGACTTGCCGTCCCTGGTGAATTTAGTAACCGAGCATATTTAAATGCCAAGGTAGATTTAGTGCAAGCGGAAGCCATCAATGACATGATCAACGCGACAACCCAAGAAGCCAAGAAATTATCGCTTTTATCTTTAGTCGGAGAAACAAGCAAAATTGTTTATCCAATTAGAGAAAGACTGGCAGATATTTTAAGTCTTATTGAAGTAAATATTGATTATCCCGAATATCAAGATATTGAGCAAGCAAATTATGCCCTAGTTATTAGTGAAGTAAATGAAATAAATAAAGAAATTGGTCGCCTCATCAAAGAAGGACGCCAAGGACAAATAATTAAAGAAGGTATTAAAGTGGCAATTGTTGGTGCGCCAAACGTCGGCAAGTCTTCACTTTTAAATGCCTTACTTAAAGAAGATAAAGCAATCGTAACGGATATTGCGGGGACAACAAGAGATGTTGTTGAAGGGGAAATTAATCTTGAAGGATTAAAACTTCTGCTCCTAGATACCGCGGGTATTAGGGAAAGTAGTGACGTAATTGAAAATATCGGTATTCAAAAATCAAAGGCCTCAATAAATTCTGCTGATTTAGTAATTTATGTAAAAGATGCGGAAAATGCCAATGTTGAAGATGAATTTGCTGCATTAGTTAAAGATAAAAGAGTAATAACGGTATATAACAAGGCTGATAAAGTTAAGAAAAAAGACCCGGAAAAATTATATATAAGTGCCCTTGAAAATGATTTAAGTGCATTAGAAAAAGCAATTGCAAAAACGGTGGGGGTCGATAAAGAAAGTTATTTACGGCCAAGTTTAAATAACGCCCGTCAACTTGCTTTATTACGGAAGACGTATGAGCAATTAGAAATTGCTAAACATGAAGCTGAAATTGAGATAAGTCTTGATTTAATTAGTGTATCCTTACAACAAGCTTTCTTTACGATTAAAGAAATTCTTGGAGAAAACGTTGATAATGATTTAAGTAAGGAAATCTTTTCTAGATTTTGTGTAGGTAAATAATATGTTTTTTGACACCCATTGTCATTTAAATGATAAAGCCTTCAAAGATGATATTGAAGGATATATTCAAAGAGCGAAAGACGAAGGAGTAACGAGACTATTAGTCATCGCCTGGGACATTTCATCAAGCAAAAAAGCGATTAAACTCGCCGATATGTATGAAAATGTTTATGCGGCAGTCGGCATTCATCCTGTTGATGCCGTGAGAACGCCAAAAAGTGATCTCTTGATCCTTGAAAAATTATTAACTCATCCAAAAGTTGTTGCCCTCGGGGAAATTGGTTTAGATTACCACTGGATTAAAGATTTAAATGAACGGCAAATTGAGCATGAATTTTTTACTGCTCAAATTAAACTTGCAAACAAATATAAAAAACCAATAATTATTCATATGCGTGACGCCACTGAAGATACTTATAACGTATTGAAAGACAATAGACCAGACTATGAAGGAATAATGCATTCATATAGCGCTTCAAAAGAAATGGTTAAACCTTTTATTGATTTAGGATTCTACATTGGATTAGGGGGACCCGTCACCTATTTAAACGCCAAAGAACCAAAAGAAGTTGCAAAAGTTGTGCCAAAAGATCGACTTCTTCTGGAAACAGATGCACCCTATCTTTCTCCACATCCTTTCCGTGGCAAACAAAATGAAAGTAGTAGAATACCTATCATTGCCCAGATGATCGCCGATTTACGAAATGAGTCCGTTGAAGAGGTTGGAAAATACACTACTGAAAATGCCCTTCGATTATTAAAGATAGAGCAATGAAAACACTAATAAATGCGATCTTTGTTGTTGAAGGTAAAAATGATAGCGATAGACTCCAAAAAGTTGGTGTCCCTTACGTAGTAAGTACGGAAGGCCTTAAAGTTCCACGTGAAACAATAGAACACTTAAAAGCTTTATCTAAAGTGCACCCCATTGTTGTGCTCACCGATCCCGATGGTCCGGGTGCAAAAATCCGTGAAAAAATAAGGAAAGAAATTGATAGTATTATTGTTATTGATATTCCTAAAAATAAGGCGATAAGCAAGGGAACGGTTGGCATTGAAAATGTCCCACTTACGGAACTTAAAACGATTATATATCCATACACTAAAGAGATTTTTGTCACAAATTCTGATGTGTCTTTTGTTGATCTCATTAATTTAAACTTAATTGGTGCCAGTTCTAGAAAACAAAAAGCACTTATTTTTCAAAAACTACATGTTTTACCAAAAAATAGTAAGAGTCTATTGATGCAAATTCATCTATTAAATATATCGCGCAACGCATTAAAGGAGGCTTTGAATGAATAAGGTCCTAATCAATGATATTTTATCGAAAAATAACCTCTCACCTCAGAAAGCAAAAGGACAAAACTTTTTAGTAGATGATGACATCTGTCGAGTGATTGTTGAGTTTCTTCACCCACACTATGACCACGTGCTTGAAGTAGGTCCTGGACTTGGATCACTTACCGAACATCTCGTACAGAAAACCAAAAACCTCATTGCCGTTGAACTTGACCGTGGTTATGTCAAATACCTACAAGAAATATATACTAACGCAACAATTATTGAAAAAGATTTCCTAAAATATATAGTTCCACGTGAAACAAAAGCAGTTATAAGTAATATTCCTTATTACATAACAACCAAAATTATTGAAAAGGTAATATTAGATACCCCTAATCTTGATGTTTTTGTATTTATGACCCAAAAAGATTTAAAGGACCGTTTTTTTGCTAAACCAAATTCGAAAGAATATGGACCGCTCCCCATCTTATTATCATTAACAGGGACTATTGAGCAAAAAATGATTGTTACTGCCGACAAATTTTATCCTATGCCAAATGTTGATTCGGCCGTATTCCGCTTCAAACGGCACGAAATTAATTTTGACATTAGAGAATTTTATAAATTTTTAAAGTTTGTTTTTATTAATCGTCGGAAGAAACTCTTTAATAATCTTAAAAATCAATATAACGGTGAGTTAGTCAATAAACTATTTAATGAACTAAAAATTGATGAAAATATAAGGATTGAAGCCTTAGGTCCAAGTATGCTTTTGACAATATATGACACTTTAAACAAATAGCAATAAAAAAGCAGGAATTTACGAGGCAATTAAGGTATGATTAGGTTATGATAGTAACATCAAATGCCCGACTTACAATTAGTGTAAAAGCTAAACAAAATCCTTTGACAGGAGCGATTGATTTAACGAGCATTGTTTTTCCAATTTGCTATCGCGATACAATTACAATTGATATGTTTGATTATCGTTTCATGGATATCGTTCACTATGCGAATCAATCAACGCATATAAGTGAAAAAAAGATTGTGGACACCGCATTATTAAAGATGCGTGAAAAATATAGTTACGAAAATACCTTCGCTGTAAGAATATATAAAAACATTCCGACCGGACATGGTCTTGGAAGCGGGGCAAGTAGTGCGATGGCAGTTATTAAAGCCGTTGCCCGTCTAACCAAACTTAAACTTAGTGACCAAGATTATCTTGATATTGCACGATCAATTGGCCAAGATGTCCCCTTTTTTGCCGTCAATAAACCGGCATTATTTGAAAACAACACACAAAAAGTTTTGCCCTTTAATTTCATGCCAAAAACCGGAGTACTCCTTCTCATCCATCCTACTATTGTTGAAAAGAAAGAAATGATAGAAAAATTCAGTGACTTTGGCGAAACCTCGCAAAAAGACATTAAAAATATTATTCATGCTGCAGAAAACGGTTCTTTGCGTGATGTTGGCGCCGCACTTGTTAATGATTTTGAACAGATTATGCTAAAAGAAATCCCTGATTTAAGAAATGTCTTAAATGATTTAAAGACATTAAATGCAGAAGCATATGGTATTGCCGGGGCAAGTTCAACAATCTTTGTTTTAAGCAATAATCAAAATTTGTTAAAATATATAGGCGAGAAATACAAGAAACTTAGTTACTCGGTAGTTCTCACAGAAATTTGTAAATAATATAGGAGAAAATTTATGAAAATACATGCGATTATCCTCGCTGCCGGGAAAGGCACAAGGATGCGATCACTTAACAACGAAATCTCGAAAGTAGGTTTTGAAATTTTAGGAAAACCCTTAATTAACTGGGTCCTTGATGCGGCGAAAAGTGAAATTACCGGTCGAACAGTTGTTATTGTCGGCTTTGGCGGGAATCATGCCGCGAAATTAGTTGAAGGAAAAGCCGAAATTGCTTGGCAACACGAACAAAAAGGTACCGGCCACGCCATTATGCAAACCATCCCCCTAATTGGTAAAGAAAAAGGACAAACCTTAATCTTAAGCGGTGATGTCCCCCTTATTACTAATCGAGCCTTAAAAGGAATGGTTGAACAACACGTTAACGGAAACTTTGATTTAACGGTTTTAACCGCCAAACCCGAAAACACTTTTGGTTATGGCAGAATTATTCGGACCGCAAACGGTGAAGTATCAAAGATTATTGAACAAAAAGATTTAGAAGGTGATGAACACTTAGTCAAAGAAGTTAATGCCGGAATGTATATCATTGATAATGAGAAACTATTTGAAGAATTACATAATTTACGGCCAAATAACAAACAAGGCGAATTATATTTAACCGATGTCATTGGTTTATTTAAAGAAAAAGGGTATAAAGTAGGTGCCCATGTCTTGGAAAATAGTGATGAAATGCTTGGGACTAATGACCGCGTACAACTCGCGGAAGCGGCCGAACTATTGAAGAAAAGAATTAACCGAGCTCACATGATTAATGGCGTAACGATTGAAGATCCAAATAATACTTATATTGGACCAGATGTCACAATTGGTCCGGATACAATTATTAGCCCAAACACAGTCATTTTAGGTAACACTAAAATTGGCGTTGCAAACCTTATTGGGCCAAGCACCTATTTAAAAGATATGGTAATTGGTGATCATAACTCGATTATTCAAAGCCATCTCGTTGATAGCGAAATTAAAGACAATATTAAAGTCGGACCATTTGCGAGAATTAGAGAACATGCCCTTGTTGAAAATGATAGTCGGATTGGAAACTTCGTCGAAATTAAAAAGTCCCACTTCCATGAAGGGGTCAAGGCTAGCCACTTATCATATTTAGGTGATGCCGAAATTGGTGAAAAAACAAACATTGGGGCCGGAACGATTACTGCTAATTATGACGGGGTGAATAAAAGCAAAACCGTCATTGGTAAAAAGGCTTTTATTGGATCAAACTCAACCTTAGTTGCCCCGATTGTTATTGAAGAAGGAAGCTATGTTGCGGCCGCTTCAATTGTAAACAAAGATGTACCAAAAGACACATTAGCGATTGCAAGATGCCGTCAAGAAAATAAAGTTGGATACGCCAACGTTATTCGTGAAAAACAAAAAAAGAAATAGAAACTGCAGTATTAAATTAGAAAAGGTACGCAAAACGTACCTTTTTTCATATAAAAAAACCTCCTACCGAAGTAAGAGGTTTAGTTAATTAAAGTAAGTTACTACTTAACTTTTTTCTTTAAGTTTGCGTGGGCAGCGGCTAAGCGTGCAACTGGAACCCGGTATGGGGAACAGCTGACATAGTCAAGGCCAACACTATCAAAGAATTCGACAGAAACAGGGTCGCCACCATGTTCACCACAGATACCTAAGTGGAGGTCTTTATTAGCAGCACGGCCGCGTTCAACGGCAATTTTCACTAATTGGCCAACACCGGCTTGGTCGATGGTTTGGAATGGATCTTGTTCGAAGATTCTTGCTTCAAAGTAATCAGGGATAAACTTCGTTGCGTCATCACGGCTAAATCCGTATGTCATTTGCGTTAAGTCGTTTGTTCCGAAACTGAAGAATTCAGCTTCTTTAGCAATTTCATCCGCAAGTAAGGCAGCACGTGGGATTTCAATCATTGTACCAACGTGGTAGTGAAGTTTTTGACCACTCTTGGCGATTAAGGCTTCAGCAGTTTTTACAACGATGTCTTTAACGTATTTTAATTCTTTAACGTCTAAGACTAATGGAATCATAATTTCTGGGTGAATAACTTTTCCGGTGTCTTTTTGAGCACGTAAAGCTGCGTTAATGATTGCAGTCGTTTGCATGACAGCGATTTCTGGGTAAGAAACGTCTAACCGAACACCACGGTGACCCATCATTGGGTTGAATTCATGGAGTAATTCGATCCGTTCATGGACTTGTTCAACATTAATTTTGAGTTCTTTTGCAAGCGCAGCAATTTGTTCTTCTTCTTGTGGTAAGAATTCGTGTAACGGTGGGTCAAGTAACCGAACGGTAACGTTCATACCAAGCATAACTTTATAGATTTCATAGAAATCTTGTTCTTGGAATGGGAGAATTTGATTTAATGCGGCAACTCTTTCTTCCTTTGTTTTTGAAAGAATCATTTTACGCATAAAGAAGATCCGATCAGCGTCGAAGAACATATGTTCAGTACGGCAAAGTCCAATACCTTCGGCACCGAAGTCACGACCATGGGTCGCATCAAGTGGGGTATCAGCATTAACACGGACGCGGAGTCTTCTATGTTTGTCGGCGAGTTCCATAATGCGGGCGAAGTAACCAGTTAAGGTTGGTTCGACGAGTGGTAAGGCGCCTTCATAAATTTTACCAGTGGTACCATCAATACTGATGACATCTTTGGTAGTGTAAACTTTGTCACCAACCTTCATGGTATGGGCGTGTTCATCAATGATGACGTCATGAGCGCCAACGATACAGGTTTTACCCATACCACGAGCGACGACGGCAGCGTGACTAGTCATCCCACCACGAGCGGTTAAGATACCTTCACTGGCAACCATGCCAACGATATCTTCTGGGGAAGTTTCGCTTCTTACTAAGACAACTTTTTCACCGGCTTCTTTACGAGCGGCGGCATCTTTAGCATCAAAAGCGATTTTACCAGTTGCGGCACCTGGGGAAGCAGGTAATCCACCAGCAATTGCGGTTGTTTTTGCTAAGACTTTTTGGTCAAAACCAGGGTGAAGTAAACTATCAAGTAAACTTGGATCAACACGTAAGACGGCTTCTTCTTCAGTAATTAAACCTTCATCCATTAAGTCACAAGCAATTTTAAGAGCAGCGTTTGCCGTTCTTTTGCCGTTTCTTGTTTGTAAGAAGTAAAGTTTGCCTTCTTCAACAGTGAATTCCATGTCTTGCATGTCACGGTAATGTTTTTCCATGGCGTGGACAGTTTCTTCAAATTGTTTGTAAACTGCAGGCATATTTTCATCTAACCAAGAGATTGGTAGTGGGGTACGAATACCGGCAACAACGTCTTCACCTTGGGCGTTTGGTAAATATTCAGCAAAGATGTGTTTTTCACCAGTTGCTGGGGAGCGGGAGAAAGCAACACCAGTTCCACTTGTTTCGCCTTTGTTGCCAAAGACCATTGATTGAACGTTAACGGCGGTACCCCATTCGTATGGAATGTGGTGCATTTTCCGATAAACATTCGCCCGTTCATTGTCCCAACTACGGAAAACTGCGGTAACAGCTTCGATTAATTGGACCCGTGGATCGGTTGGGAAGTCTTCCCCTAAAGTTTTCTTATAGAAAGCTTTGAATTGTTTCACTAATTCTTTTAAGTGAACAGCTTGAAGTTCGCTATCAAGTTTAACACCAGCTTTTTCTTTCATGTCTTCAAGCATTTTATCCATTTCAACTCTTGGTTGGTTACGGACAACGTTGAAATACATTAAAATAAAACGCCGATAACTATCATATGCAAAAGTTTCGTTTCCTGTTTCTTTTGTCATGACTTCGGCGACTTCGTCATTTAATCCTAAGTTTAAAATTGTATCCATCATGCCAGGCATGGATGCACGAGCACCGGACCGGACGCTGACGAGGAGTGGATTGGTTTTCCCACCAAAGGTTTTTCCTGTTTCTTTTTCAAGATTGGAGATTGCCTTGTAAATTTCTTCGATAACATAATTTGGTAATTTTTTACCTTCGGCGTAATAAAGGTTACATGCTTCTGTAGTTACAGTGAAGCCTTCCGGAATAGGAATGCCAACTGAGGTCATTTCAGCAAGACCAGCACCTTTACCGCCCAGAATATTTTTGCCTAACTTATGGGCATCTTTATTCTTGAACGAATAGACATATTTCTTTTCTGCCATTTTTTCCTCCTTTTTCTCTAGCAGTATTTAACATACCATCGATAACTATAATATCATAGATATTAACGAATATTAATAATAATCACTTAAAACAGGCAAAAATATGTATAAAAAGACAAACTTTTTATATTTGATACAATGGTAAGAGCAAAGGAATAAATGCGCAAAATGAAAAATGAAGAAAAATTAGTACTTGCGGTAGACTTTGGCACCCAGTCATTACGTGTCTCAATCGTAAACCAAAAGGGTGAAATTAAAGCCATCATCAAGAATAAATATAACGATGCTTATTTCAGCAGTGAACCAGGTTTTGCTGAGCAAGATGTAAATTACTACTGGATGGAGTTGTGTGATGCCACTTCTAAACTAAAAGATACGCATCCGGAATTATTAAGTGAAGTGCTCGCCATGAGCGTTACTACCTTCCGCGATAGTCCAGTCTTTCTTGATGAACACTTTGAACAAACTCGACCCATGGTGCTTTGGTTAGATCAAAGACAAGCATCACTAAAAAAGAAATTACCTTTAATTAAAAGAATCTTATTTCGCATCGTAGGAATGAGTGATACCGTTTATTTAAATATGAAACGCACTCCAGCCATCTGGGTTCAAGAACACGAACCAGAAATATGGGATAAAACACGATACTATGTCAATATTTCAACCTATATCAACTACAAACTTTTAGGAAAACTTATCGATAGCGTTGCCAATCAAACCGGGCACTTCCCTATTCATTTCCGCAAAGGTAAATGGTATAAAGATCGCGCCCTTAAAAATATTTTCCAAGTTCCAAATAGCAAACTCGCCACGATAGTGAAGCAAGGAAGTGTGATGGGAACAATCAGCGAGGAAGTCAGTAAGCAAACAGGATTACCAGTCGGCCTCCAAATTATTGCGGCCGGGACTGATAAAGGAAGTGAAGCATTAGGCACCGGAGCCTATCGAAGTGACTTAGCCTCTATTTCTTACGGCACCGCCTCAAGTATTGCTGTTGCAAATAAACGCTATATTGAACCAGAAGCCTTTTTACCTTCATATAACGCCCCCATTGCCGGACTTTATCATATGGAAGTGCAAATTTATCGGGGATATTGGACGGTAGGTTGGTTTATTCGGCAATTTGGCAGTGATGAAACCCTTGAAGCAAGAATTGAAGCCCTTGCCACTGAAGAAATATTAAATAAAAAGATGTTAGAAATACCACCAGGATCACAAGGACTGGTTCTGCAACCTTATTGGGGACCAGGATTAAAAAGACCAGAAGCCCGTGGGGCAATTGTCGGTTTTAGTGATTATCATACCCGTATCCATATTTATCGCGCGATTATTGAAGGGATTGCTTTTGGACTTAAAGAAGGTCTAATGACAATCGAAAGAAGACAACATAAAAAGATTGAAGAAATTAGAGTGTCTGGAGGCGGATCACAAAGTGATGCCATCTGTCAAATAACGGCCGATATCTTTGGACTACCAGTCAAAAGAACGCAGACCTACGAAACCGCGACAATTGGCACGGCACTTGTTACTTTCTATTATCTTGGGGTCTTTAACTCACTTGAACAAGCAACAAGAGCAATGGTTCACATTGAAAAGACCTTTTATCCAAACACTAAAGATAGTAAGAAGTATCAAAAGATTTATAAAGATGTGTACGCGAAACTTTATCCTAATCTCAAAGGAATATACAAAAAACTTCGCAATCATCAATAAATAATAAAAGGACCTAGAACATAATCTAGGCCTTTTTTGTAATCAAAACACGACTATTCCGCACTATTTTGTGTTGTGCTGTTATCAATTCCTAAGAATTGGGCGTTATATAAACTGGCGTAGAAACCATCTTGTTTTAGTAATTCATCATGGGTGCCGGTTTCAATAATATCACCCTTATGCATTACTAATATTTTTTTGGCATTACGAATGGTACTTAGCCGGTGGGCAATGATAAAGGTTGTCCGGTCTTTCATAATTTCATCCATGACAGTTTGAATTGCAAACTCGGTACGAGTATCAACGCTACTGGTTGCTTCGTCTAATATTAAGATTTTAGGTTTTGAAATAATGGCGCGGGCAATGGTAATGAGTTGCCGTTGGCCTTGGGAAATGTTTGTACCATCTTCATTTAAGACGAATTCATATTCACCCGGTAAGGTCGAAATAAAGTGGTGAGCTTTCGCGGCTGTCGCGGCGGCGATGACTTCTTCATCAGTCGCATCTCGATTACCGTAACGGATATTATTTTTAATCGAACCTTTAAATAACCAAGTATCTTGTAAAACCATACCCACACTGCGCCGTAAAGCACTTCTTGTATAATCGCGAAGGTCGATACCATCTAATGTAATGGAGCCGTTATTAATTTCATAAAAACGCATAATTAAGTTTACAAGTGTCGTTTTTCCGGCACCTGTTGGACCAACAATCGCAATTGTATCGCCAGGATTGACATGGAGATCAAGGTTTTTAATTAATTCTTTATCGGGAGTATAACTAAATTCCACCCCTTTGAAACAGAATTCGCCGACAACATTTTCATTAGTGTTTAAGGCGTTAGGAGTATCAGGTTTTTGTTCTTCTTCATCAAGTAAAGTAAAGACTCTTTCCGCCCCCGCAAGCGTTGTTTGAATGGTGTTACTAATTTGTCCAATTTGGAAGAAAGGTTGCGAGAAGTTATTTAAGAAGATAAGGAATGGGGCAAGACTTATTACGTCATTTGTGACCCCAGCGACGATCAAAACACCGACAAAGCCTAGGTTACTAATAAAGCGCATCGATGGGAAGATAAAACTACTGAGCCATTGTGACCAGAAGTTTGATTTAGCCATCGAATCATTCACCCCAACAAAGGTATCGTATTGGTTTTGTTGTTGGTTGAAGAGTTGCACAACTTGTAAACCGGCAAAGTTTTCTTCAACGTGACCCTCAAGTTCTCCCGTCTTCTTTTGTAAATTAACGAATTGTTTTTGCGAGTTTTTAGTGACAATAAAGGTTACTAATATTGAAAGTGGTAAAGTGGCAAGAGCGACTAACGCTAAGCTCCAACTAACAATAAACATCGCAATTAAAACACCAATAAATAGTGTTACGGAACTAACAATTGTTACGACGATTTGGTTTAAGGAAGAGGCAATTGCGTCAACGTCATTCGTCCCAAGCGATAATAATTCACCATAAGGATGTTTATCAAAGTAAGCAAGAGGTAAATTATCATATTTATCACGGATTTTATTCCGTAATTTATATGCATATTGACCAGATATTTTGATAGCAATAAATTGCGCAATGGTTGAAAGAATTTGTCCGCCGATGATAAGGGCAAGAATGACACCAAAGTCTATGAATAATTTAGTCCAGTTTAAACCAAGACTTGGATTTGTTATTTCTACTAAATAGTATCCTGCTCGATCCCCCGTATTACTAAATGACGACATAATTTCCCGTAATTGAAGCGGGACTAATATAGTACCAACGTTTGAAATAACTAATAAAAGGAAGATTATAAAGAGGCGAATGCGATAAGGTTTAAATTCTTGGAATAAACTGCGGAGTGCTCTTTTAAAGTTTTTGGGACGTTGCATTCCTCGGCCACCGTGACGTCCACCACCATGAGGTCTAGCCATTATACGCCTCCTTCCTTCGCTAATTGATTAAATAAATCACGCGATTTTTTTACTTCTTCGGCATCAAGTTGTGATGAAACAATTTCTTGATAAACCGTGCATTTTGCGAGTAATTCATTATGGGTACCAAGGCCAACAACAACTCCATCATCTAAAACGAGGATTTGGGAGGCGTCCATAATGGAACTAACTCTTTGGGCAACCACGAATATCGTGGCGTCTTTTGCATATGTTCTTAAGGCAGTCCGTAACCGAATATCAGTGCGGAAGTCTAAAGCGCTAAAAGAATCATCAAAGACATATATTTTTGGTTTGCGGACAAGGGCTCTGGCGATGGCAAGTCTTTGTTTTTGTCCACCACTAAAGTTTTTCCCGCCTTGTGAGACCGGAGCATCTAATCCTAGTTCAAGTTTAGAAACGAAGTCATAGGCTTGGGCGACACGTAACGCTTCCCACATTTCTTCATCGGTAGCATCAGCCTTACCAAAACGTAAGTTATCACGGATAGTACCGCTAAATAAGACGGCTGTTTGCGGAACGAAGCCGATTTTGTCGCGCAAATCGTGCATATTGAAGTCCCGAATGTCATGATCATCAATCGTGATCGAACCTGAACTC
>CALAWM010000093.1 GCA_937895315.1 uncultured Caryophanales bacterium
GTGTAAGTGTGTTACGTAAGGGAAAGTATCTTGGCACGTATGACGTCGCAAATATTACGACTGAAGAAATATCCCGTTTAATGGTTGGATTTGACGTCAATTTTGCTGGCGAAGAAGAAAAGAAAGCCCAAAATGATGAAGTTATCCTTGAAGTGAAAGATCTCATGCTTAGTAAGGACGCAAATGATAAAAAACCAATATCACTTGCTATTCATGCCGGAGAAATTGTTTGTTTAACGGGTGTCGAAGGTAGTGGACAAGAAAAAGTTGTCGAATACATTACCGGACTTAAAAAAGTCATAAATGGTGAAATACTTCTGAATAATGAAAAGATTAATGACGCAAAAATTAAAGATAGAAGAGCAAAGGGCATAAGTTATATTCCGGCTGACCGGATGGTTCTTGGCGCAAATCTTGATAATTCAGTTTTAGAAAATATGTCTGCTCATCGTATTAACCATACGACTTTAAGAAGTTTAGGATTTTTTAATAAACGAAAACTTAAAGAGATTGGTTTAGAGGAAAAGAAGGAATATCGAATTAGTACGCCAGACCTTGAACAACCCATAAACTTATTATCGGGCGGAAATATTCAAAAAATTGTCACTGCTCGGGAAATTGAAACGAAACCGCGCCTTTTAATTGCTGAACATCCGACTCGCGGTGTTGATGTAGGGACGATGGAACTCATTTTCCAAAAAATGCGTGAATTAAGCAATGAAAATAAGGCAATATTACTTGTTTCTACCGATTGGAATGAAATGATGGCTCTTGCCGATCGCATAATTATCTTTTATAACAATGAAATAGTCGCAGAAATAAATGATCCCCACGCTATTGATGAATATGAACTTGGATATTACATGCTTGGGATAAAAAGAATGGAGAGTGTGTCATGAAACCATTCTTTGAAAAAATAAAATTATATTATTACAAACCACAGGTCCAACAAGTACTTGTAAATTTATTACGCACAGTATTATCATTATTGATTGCCCTTGGATTAGCCTTCATTATTATCGCTTTTACAAGTGAAAAGCCTTTTGATACTTTCCGCATTTTACTATTTTCCCCATTCGCCGACGCCTATACCTTTGGCATGGTAATAACGCAAAGTGTGCCACTTATTTTTACGGGTATTGCTGTTTGTATTATGGTCCGTGGTGGTCAGTTTAATATGTTAGGAGAAGGAGCTTTCTTTGCAGGCGCTTTTATTGGCGCGGTTATATCTTCTAAACTTAATCTACCGTGGTTTTTATCACCTTTATTAGCAATTCTTTGTGCCGGATTAATCATGGGCATTGTTGGCTATATTCCCGCGAAACTTAAGGCCACCTTGAAAGTTGATGAATTTGTAACGTCGCTCATGTTAAATTTTGTTATTTTTTGGGTCATTATGTATCTTTTTAATAACAAATTCTTTGATCCTGATTATTCTAGTCTTGCCACCCCTTACTTAAATGATAATCAACGGTTACCATTCCTTAGCCAAGATAATGAAGTTAGTGTCAGCATCATCATCGCGCTTTTATTTGCCGTTGCTTCATATTTCTTCCTTTATCGCACAAAATGGGGATTTGCGATTCGAACAACGGGATCAAATCCTAAACATGCTGCCTACTTAGGAATTAATGTCAAACGCGTAATTATTGTTGTCCAAATTCTTGGAGCGATTATTGCAGCGATAGGTGGGGCGACATTCCTACTTGGTAATTCTTATCGCTTTACATGGAAGGCATTACCAAATTATGGTTTTGATGGCTTCATTGTTGCCATTATTGCTTTTGTTCATCCTTTACTTGTTCCCGTTTCGGCTTTCTTACTTGGTTTTTTACGTGTAGGAGCGAGTGAAATGGCACGTTTAAGTGACGTACCAAATGAAATTGTCTATATCATTCAAGCGTTAATCATCTTATTTGTTGGTGGTCAAGCATTCCTTGTGAGACTTAAACGCCGGCGGCTCGAAATTGCCATTCAAAAACAAGCGGAAAAAGAAGAGGAGGTCAAAAATGTTTAGTTTTATTTTCTCAGAACAATTTTTAATCTCAACAATTCTTTTTGCAACGCCGATTGTTTTTGCTGCATTTGCTGCTTTAATTTCAAAAAAGGCTGGAATATTGAATATTAACGTTGAAGGTTCAATGGCGATTGCGGCCTTAACGGGTGGACTTGTAAGTTATGCGACAAAAAGTTGGTTTTTAGGTTTATTAGCTGCCGTTATTGCGGGCATTATTATGGGCTTTATCTTGGCGTTTTTTGCTATGAAAATGAAAACCGATAATGTGCTCGCAGGGATTGCTTTAAATACTTTAGCCAGTGGATTGACGGTTTATATTCTTTATGCTGTCATTGGCGTAAAAGGTGATTCATCTTTACAACCAAGCACTTTAATACCTCATATTGAAATTCCACTTTTAAGTAAAATCCCGCTTATTGGTAAAGCTTTATTCTCGCAAAACTTACTTGTTTATATTGCGGTTTTTACGGTCATTGCTTTGATATTCTTATTAAATCGCACAAAATTAGGAACCCATATTAAAGCCGTTGGTTTTAATGAAGAAGCGGCTAAATCGGTTGGTATTCCGACCCAAAGAATTAAGATAATTGCCCTTATTATTACCGGAATTTTATCTGGACTAGGGGGAGCGTATCTTTCGATGGTCTATCTTTCCTATTTTTCTGCGGGAATGGTCGCAGGCCGCGGTTTTATTGGTATTGCCGCAGAAGCAATGGGGCAAGGTCAACCGTTAATGACATTACTTTTTGCAGTCTTATTTGGGGCAGTTGATTACTTTGCGGTTGGGGCGCAAACAGTATTAAGTTTCCCCTACGAATTACTTAATACCCTTCCATATTTAATGACGATAGTAGCCTTAATTAATTTTGCAATATATAAAAAATACGCTAAGGGGAAACCTAAAGTAAAGAAAAAGGAGCAAGAAAATGAGTAAATTTAAAGCCTGGAAAGCCGAAAAACTAATGATGGAACAAGCCGTTCCGGTTATTTTAAGTGATGAAGAACAAGGATGGCTTGCTACCAAAGAGTTTGAAAAGCTTGAAGATATTTCCTTAAAACTTAAATGGAGTTCAAATGTCCCAGGATCTGGGGCACCCGAACGAGTTATCTTTGGCGCAATTCAAGCAATGGACAATATGG
>CALAWM010000094.1 GCA_937895315.1 uncultured Caryophanales bacterium
AATAGGTATGGAAAACTGACAATTATCTGCAAATTATCATAACAAGCAACATCAATGTTCGAAACATTTAACATTTGTAGGGGTGGACGACTCTGTCCACCCTTTAAGCTGTTGATTTTTTATGGAGAACAATAATGTATAAATTGGATGATATTGCTAAAGATATTATTATGGATATTTATAATTCTTCGTTTGAAGTGGAAATTAAAGAAGATAACTCACCGGTCACAATCGCCGATAAAACTGCCGACCAAGCAATCCGCAACTATTTAGCGCCCCTTTTCCCAACATACCACTTTCTAACGGAAGAGGGAGTCGATAATAAAGAACGTTTAAATGCCGAATTTGTGTGGATTGTTGATCCGCTTGATGGTACAAAAGACTTTATTCATCGTGATAATGAATTCACGATTTGTATTGCCTTATCACGTCATGGAAAAATTGTGGTTGGTGTCATTATTGCGCCGGTTACGGGACGTGTTTATTATGCAACGGAAAACGGTGGAGCGTATGAAAGATTAAGTGACGGGACAAATATCAAGTTACAAGTCAATAATAAGACGAGTAATATTACGATTGCCGCCTCCCGTTACCATAAAAAAGCGAGTGAAACTGATTATATTAAACGCAATAGTGATTTAATTACGAATATCGTTACCCTTGGCTCAACTTTAAAAGCAATTGCGATTGCCAGCGGAGAAATTGAGATGTTTTATCGGACCGGACGGGGCACGAAAGAATGGGATGTTGCCGCCGCCGATATTATCGTAACCGAAGCCGGAGGATTATTTTTAAAACCCGATCTCACCAAGATTATTTATAACAAGGAAGACGTTCACAATCATGACGGCTATATCATTGTGAACCGTAAGGAAAATATTCGCCTATGAAAAAATTAACATATATTATTTTGCCAGCTATCCTAATTCTATCTGGCTGTAAAAAAGACTTAGAACCCGTCAAGTATGAACTCTATGATGATTCAGCTTACACGGCAAAAGTAGATGCTGAAGGATTTACTTTAATCGATTTTTATGGTCTAAATGATTTCCATGGGTCCATCGAACGAAGTGTTGATGACAACATGCCGGGTCTTGCCGCCATCAATGGATTTTTAAAAGATAAGCGGAGTGAAAACCCAGGCGGCACCGTTTTAATTGCCAATGGTGATATGTGGCAAGGAAGCGCTGATTCTAATATGACTAAAGGCAAAATAGTTAATGAAAGTATGAATTACATGGGTTTTGCAGCCTTAACGCTTGGTAACCATGAATTTGACTGGAGTGTTGAGCAAATTAAAACAAACAAATCGGAATACAATTTACCGTATTTAGGCACCAATATTGTTGAAGAAATTAGTGGCGAAAATCCTGACTTTATTGATGAATCACCGCTTATTGAACGTGATGGTGTCAAGATTGGTATTATTGGGGCGATGGGAAGCGAACTCATTAACACTATTCAAAGAAGTTATGTCGAAGGACTAAAGTTTGATATTATGACCGATTACGTCACCTATGAAGCCACAAGATTACGGGAAGCGGGTGCCCATATTATTTTCTTAGCCGCCCATGATTCATGGGTTGGTGCAAGCCTTACCCCTGACCGTGCCCTCTTAGTCGATAACGGTATTGTTGATGCGGTTTTCACCGGACACCAACATTATTTAGATGAAAAAATCGTAAGTGGTGTCCCCATTTTGCAAACTCGCGGCCGCGGCCGGGATATTATGCATACTCGTTTAGGCTACAATAAAACGACTAACGAAGTAAAAGTCATGGAATATCAAGTTATTCGTGATTTAGTGAATATTGATATAACCGAAGACCAAACCACTAGAGACATCGTTGATTATTTTGTGTGGAAATATAAAATCAATGAAACAAAAAATGAAGTATTAGGAAAAGTCATTAATGAAAATATGACAAGAAGTATGGTCGCAAACTTTGTAGTGGAAGTCATGACAAAGAGTTACGAAGAAGCCGTGGGCGCCCTTCATAACGTAAACGGAGGAATCCGCGCCGAATTTAATAAAGGTAACATTACTTACGGCAATGTATATAATGCCTTCCCCTTTGATAATGAAATATATGTAGTAAGTCTTTTTGGTTCCAGATTACGCGGACTAATGGAAGCGGGCGGGAACTTTGCTTATTACTTTACATTGAAGTATGAAGAAGTCGATACTTCAAAGTTATATAAAGTTGTAACCACGAACTTTGTTTACGAATTAAGTGGTTCACCAGTCGCCGGCGCAACATATGAAAATATGTTTTCCTATCCACGCGATTTAGTCGCTGATTATATCCGCGCTAATAAAACAATTGACGGAAGTAAATATTAAGAATGAATCATAAAAAAATATACATAAGTGCCTTATTTACCCTCCTTTTAGTAGGTTGTAGACAAGGACAAACGACTAGTAAACCACCCGTTTCTAGTGAACCGCCGATTGTTAATTCAAGTGAAGAACCAACCTCTTTTATTCCTGGCGAAAGAAAAGGAACGCGTAAACTCGAGTTTTTTGGCATAAATGATTTTCATGGTGCGATTATTGAGTCCGATTCCGAACCGGGTATTTTTAAAATCGCATCATATTTAAAATCAAGATACGCGACTAATGTTGGCGGAACGCTCTTTTTAAATGCCGGAGATTATTGGCAAGGAAGTGCTGATTCAAACATTAATCGTGGTGCTTTTTTAACAAGAGCAATGAACGAATTAAGTTTAGATGCTATGACTTTGGGAAATCATGAATTTGATTGGTTTGACACAGCAATTATGAATAATAAAGCCCTCGCAAATTACCCTTTTTTAGGGGCGAACATTTTAAAGAAAGACACCAATGAATTAGCTACGAATCTTGTTCATTATGATCCAACCTTCCAAGCAAGTACCATCGTTACCAAAAATGATGTTCGGGTCGGGATAGTTGGCACAATTGGTCCGCATCTTGAATCATCAATTCTTGCAACGGCAGTTGCTCCCTACAGTTTTGAACCAGTTGAATCATATATTCGAAATGAAGTGACCAATTTACGGGAAAAAGGCGCAGATGTTATTGCTCTTGTTGTTCACGACTCTTTAGCCGGAGCGGTAGGATCATATACCAATATTTTAAATGATAAACTTGTTGATTTAGTCTTTAGTGGCCATGCCCATACCGAAGATAATCAAATGTATAATGGCATTCCTATTTTACAAACTAATGGGAACGGTAAACAAATCATGGAAGTTGAAGCTACTTATAATTTTGACTTACAATCATTCACCGTTAATGAAACAAACATTGTTGAGGGAAGTTATATTAAAGGTGCATTTACCGAAGACATTGCAACTCGCACCTTATTTAGTGAATATGAAGCACAAATAAATAGTGTCAAAAATGAAGTGGTTGGAACCTTAACATCTTCAATCAGCAAAAATGGATTAGCGAATTTAGCAAATAAAATGATGTATGAATATGCCGTGGGCGAAGGCTATCCTAATGTTGTGGCGGTTCATAACACCGGCGGAGTTAGGGTCTATAATATTCCCGCGGGAGAAGTAACTTATGGTGATATCTATAAGGCTTTTCCTTTTGATAATGAAGTTATGCTCATTGAAAATGTCTTAGGTTCGACCCTAAAAGGCTATATTAGTTTTCATCCCTCTTATCCTTTATCGCCGCAAGCGATAGTTGATCAAGACTTATATACTGTTGTAACAATTGATTACATAAGTTTTGGAAAATACTCTAACCTAGCGAATGTACCACAGATTCATTCGGGTGAATACGTTCGGGAATTAATCGCTCAACACTTCCGTGATTATCGTGAAGTTGACGGCGCAAGTTATTAAAAAAGAGGCTCATGGCCTCTTTTCTTTTTTATACGAGTAACACGCCTAAGACACCGGGTATTTCATCTATTAGTAATTCTTCAATACCCTCTTCAATTGTGACATCGGCGAATGCACATCCATCACACGCCCCCGTCATTTTGATATAAACAAAACCATCTTCGAAACGAACGAATTCGACATCACCGCCATGGCTTCGAATGTAAGGCCTGATGCGGTTTAAGGTGACTTTAATCATGTTTTCAATTTGTACTAAATCTTCCATGAGCGTATTATAACAAAAGGACGCTATATTTACACTGGTTAAACACCATAATTTTGTATTTATAATACAAATATGGGGCAAATCTATCTATTAAATACTATTCTCACTTATAATTAGAAAGGTAGAGTAGAAGAGGTAACAATGATGAAAATATTTACAGCGTATTATATAAAAGATTTAGAACTTAAAAATCGGATTATCATGGCTCCGATGTGTATGTATGAAAGTGATGATCAAGGCTTTGTTAAACCATTTCATCTAGCGCATTATCCTGCCCGCGCATATGGCGGAGTTAGTTTAATAATTCAAGAAGCAACCGCAGTGACACCAAATGGGCGGATAAGCGGTAATGACTTAGGTATTTGGCGTGATGAACACATTGAAGGGCTTAAATCCATAGTCGATAATGTGCATATTGCCGGTGCAAAAATGGGCATTCAGTTATCCCATGCTGGCCGAAAATGTAGTGTTCAAGATGCTAAAATTGTTGCCCCAAGTGCCATTGGCTATAGTGAACGTTATAAAGTACCCCATGCCTTAAGCATCGAGGAAATTAAAGACATAGTAGAAAGTTTTAAATCCGCGGCAATAAGAGCGAAAAAAGTAGGTTATGATTTAATTGAAGTTCATGCCGCCCATGGCTATTTAATCAATCAATTTATATCCCCTTTAGCCAATAAAAGAGAAGATATCTACGGCGGAAACATTGCAAATCGCGCCCGGTTTTTAAAAGAAGTACTTTTGGCCATTAAAGAAGTGTGGGATGGTCCATTAACGATCCGTGTTTCAGCTGAAGAATATGCCTCGGATGGTCATAGTGTTAAAGAAACATTAGAAGTACTTAATGAAGTAAAACACTTAATCGATGCCGTCAATGTTTCAACGGGGGGCGTCATTTATGCGGTACCCGAAGTATATGAGGGCTATCAACTAAAAGCCGCGGAAACGATAAAGAAAGCCGGTTTTATGGTCATCGGGGGTGGCTTTATTCGTAATCCTCACTTTATTGAAAATGCCCTTCAAGAACATAAAGTGGATTTTATGTTTTTAGGGCGTGAATTGTTACTTAATCCTTACTTTGTCTTAAGACTTGCCAAAAAAGTAAAACCCGAATTAGTCATTCCGGCTTATCGTCGATCTTTTGATTAATAACGCTTGAAAATTATTAGTTAAGTATTTTTTAATATATAAAAATTTAACCAGTATTTAAATCGATAATAAGCAACTATATCATAGTTCTAGACTATTTTCATTTGTTAAAAATTCTAACAAACTTATGTGTAAAATGCCTTCATCATCATAAAATCGGTTTAGATATGGATCCCTTAATATGAGTATTTTTTTGAATGCATCATTAATATTTCTAAATGATGCTAGTTCCTGATTAAGCCTTTCCTCATTATCTACACGGTAAGATGATTGAATATAGTATCTTTTGTCTGATCTATTTATTACAAAATCAACTTCTAATTGTATTCTGGATTCCTTGCCATCTATTATTTTTCTAGTTTCAACAATGCCAACATCAACATTTAGCCCTCTTTTTACAAGTTCAAGATAGATTGCATTTTCCATTAAGTGGTTTTCTTCAAGTTGTCTAAAGTTTAGCTTTGCATTTCTTAATCCCAGGTCTATCGAATAAAATTTGTAGTTGTTTGATAAATATCTCCGGCCTTTAATATCATAACGATCAATTCGCTCGAACAAAAAGGCGTCTATTACATAATCCAAATAACTGCTTACTGTTTTATAATCGATGCCCTTTCCTTTATTGCTTAATAGTGTATCGGTAATTTTTTTGGCGTTTGATAAGGACCCAATAGAAGAAGATAAGACCTTTACAATATTATCTAATTCTTCAATATACTCTATTTTATAACGTTCTTTTATGTCGTTATAATAAACATTGTTAAATAATTGGCTTAAGTAACGGCGCTTTTCTTGTTCCTGTTCAAACTTTAAAACTAACGGCATTCCCCCATATTTTAAGTATTCATTTAAGGCACGTTCTTTATTTTCATAAAGGTATGCAATTTCTGAGAAGGTAAGCGGATAAACTCGAATCTCATAACCACGACCACGGAACTCAGTAATGATGTCTTTGGATAAAAACTTCGAGTTGCTGCCAGTTACATATATATCAATATTTTGTTGATATAGTAAACCATTTAACACAGACTCAAAACCAACACATTTTTGAATTTCATCTATTAAAACGTAGTATTTTTGATTCATATTACTGGTTATCTTTTTTAAAAACTTTGATAACTTTTGCGGTTCTCTGTATTTTGCAAAGGATTCATCATCTAAAGCTATTTTGATAATACTAAACTCATCCACCCCCTCATCAATTAGGTGCTGAAAGAATATCTGATTAAGTAAGTAAGACTTACCGCATCTCCGAACACCAGTAATAATCTTAATTAATCCATTCCATTTAACAGAAACTAATCTATTTAAGTAACTATCGCGCTTAATCATATACCCTCCTATTATCGTGTTCCAAAAAACTGACGGAAACGGCACTTTTTTGGAATGTATAACTTTATTATATAATGCTCGGGGAATTTGTCAACCAGTAAATATGAACTTAATAAAACATCTTATGATGAAACAAAAAAGCCATGGAACATCTTATTCCATGGCTTACTTTGCTAATGGCAACGTTACACAATTTTAATACAATTGCATACCCCTACCTGAAATTTGCATACCATTAGGATATTTTTGCATACCCCAAGAGCAAAAATGCATACCCTAGAGGTAGTTTGCATACCCCTATTTTTTATCTTTAAGAAACTCTTTCATACTCTTGCGTAATCTTCTTAATTCGCTTGGGTGTCTAACACAATTAATTCTACTACAAGAATCATATAAATAACAACTTTCACAAATAATTTGATTTAAAGTTTGTTCTAATAATTCATCATCTGTAGGAAGTTGATACTTTTCAATTTTCTTTACGCTTTGTGGATTTCGTAAACCAAACTCTAGCTTCTTACCATTACTTGTTTTTACATAACGATAAGCTTCTGCAAAAAACGAAATACAATCACCTTTTTCTAATTTACCAAAACCCTCTGCAGGCATCCAAACGTGATCTTCTTTACCTTCAAACATAAGCCCATCTGGATACATACCATCAACATAAATTCTTTTGAAGCAAATAGTACCTTTACCAAAAGTCTCAACCTCACCTTTGAATTCAATAGGACTATAATAATAGCAAAGCATAAACGAACCACGATAATCTTTACCAGTTTGTATTTGAATATCAATGAAATCTGGATACGTTAGCTTTTCAGCACCCACAATATCCTTCATAGCATTCTCATCAAAATTTAAAAGACCAACATCATAATCTTGGAACGATTCTTTACTTCCATAGTGAGCATTAATGCAATCGTAAAATTCTGTTCCTTCGTACTTCTTAAGTAATTCTTCTTTTGTTTTCATTTTTCTTTCCTCCATTAATAAGTGCCACATCCTGTGTGACCTGACATGTTAATAAAGGACCTAATATCGTAATATATTATATCACAAAAATATCAAAATTTCTACTGTTTGCACATATTAAAACAATTAAAAAACTCCACTTTCGTTGGGTGGGAGCCTCACCTGATTAACTGCCATAATCTGCGTACAGTTATCTATTAC
>CALAWM010000095.1 GCA_937895315.1 uncultured Caryophanales bacterium
GCCAATGGGCATTACCAAACAAGAATTTAAAACAAAACGCCGCGAGATGAAAAAGTGGCGGAAAACCTACGACGCCAATCAACCAATTACTTGGGATTAATATTTTTTAGCCACTATTGCCAGTAGTAAATAGCCTTTTAAAACTATCGTTATTTTATACTTTATAGTATAATGACTATGAATCCATTTCCAAGGAGGACTATCTATGCCAGTTGAATTAAAAGACTTCTTCGTTATCTTAGTGCTTGATGATGACACATCGCTCAAAGTTCGAACATTAAAACTAACGGACAAAGATTTTAAAGTCCCTTACCGGAATTTCTACCCGCATATTAATATTGGTCGCTTCCTTGACGCTGATAAACATCAAGTTATTAAAGCCATTAAAAAAGTATCAAGACTTACCAATCCTTTTGAAATTGATGTTAATAATGTGGAAATGTTAACCGAATACTTAATGGTTTTAACCTTTGAAGAAAATAAAAAATTAAATCTTGTTCATGAAAAAATTCATGAATATACTCCATATGAATCCGATGACTGGACAAGTCCTACTTCTGGTAAATTTGTGCCCCATATTTCGATATATTACAACCCTGGTGAAGACGTGCGGGAAATGCATGATCACTATCTCCACATCTTCAAACCATTTAAAGTTCGGGTCGTGGCTATTGAATTATCCGAATACGATGGTCAAAGTTTTGTCGTAAGCCATCGTTATGAATTTAAAAAGAGATTAATCTAATTATGATTAGTGATGAAGTAATTGCAAAAATATTAGCCTTTCGAGATGAAAGAGACTGGCGACAATTTCATAATGGCAAAGATCTTGCCATTTCTTTAAATTTAGAAGCAAGTGAACTTTTAGAAATATTCCAATGGTCCGCGGACGATTTGGTGGTCGAAGAAAAACTTGAAGCAATGAAGGAAGAACTCGCCGACATTATTATGTATGCCTTTTTATTCGCTGATAAATATAATATTGATTTAAATGATGTTCTCCTTAAAAAATTAGAAAAAAACGCTCTAAAATATCCTGTTAGCAAAGCTAAGGGCCGCAAAGATAAATATACGGAATTAAAAGATGGAAAAGAATAAAAAACTTTTTAAAATATTAGGTATTATTCTTTTACTCATTGGCTTTACCTTTTTAGTGTTTGGTATCATTGATTTCTTTAAAGTAGCAATGATTAACGAAAGCAAATTACCAGGCGAACCAATTGAAAAACTTAATATAGTTTGGCCACTCCTTGCCACCCCCACCCTCTTCGGGGGCTTCTTCCTCTTTATTTTAGGTTTTGGAAAGAAAAAAGAATATGTTTAAAAGAAACGAAAAAACACAAAACAAGACAAGGGCATTTAATGTTAAAGAAAAAGGTGAGTTACTAAACTTTCTTTTAACAATCCCGGGTTACTCGCGGAATAATATTAAAAGTCTATTATCCCGGAAGCAAGTATTAGTAAATGATGTCCCGGTTAGTCAATTTGACTTTGTTGTATATTGCGGAGACGAAATAAAAATTACACCTTTTATGAATAAAAGAGTAACTGCCACCAGAGGTAGTCGCCTAAAAGTTATCTTTGAAAACGATGAAATTATTGTTATTAATAAACCAAGTGATTTACTGACCATTGCCACTGATAAAGAAAAAGTTCATACAGCATATCGGCTTGTTAATGAACATGTGCAAGCTAGTGATAAAAACGCTAGAATCTTCATTGTTCACCGTCTTGATCAAGACACAAGCGGTGTTTTAATGTTTGCAAAAAGTGTAGAAATTCAAAACGCTTTTCAAAAGGTTTGGAATGATATCGTGACAAAAAGGGGTTATTTTGCAATTATTAAGGGATGCCCAAAGGAAGAAAAGGGTGTTATTAAGTCTTACTTACATAAATCAAAGACTAACGAAATGTATAGCGGACATCGCACCAAAACCGGAAAATTTGCCGAGACCCATTATCAAGTTACTAAAAAAGGTGAAATATATTCATTACTCGATATCAACATCCTTACCGGGCGGAAAAACCAAATTCGCGTTCATCTTAAAGACTTAGGATTCCCGATTGTCGGTGATAAAAAGTATGACGGGGAAAAGTCGCCAATTCAAAGACTTTGTCTTCACGCCTATGAACTTAAAGTTAAACATCCAATAAGTGGCAAACTGCTAAACTTTAAGGCGAATCCTCCCAAAGAATTTAATGAAGTAGTGAAATAACTAGCAATTACGGGTTATTTTCTCCCTAATTTATGATAAATTAGAAGCATGGGGAGAATTATTTTAAATACAGAAAAACACATTCATATACATTTTGATCTTAAAGATAATGATAAGGTCTCTTTTCTATACTCCAAAAACTTTGAATTATTAGTGAGAACTTTTCTACGTAAACTAAGAGACACTAACAATATTATCTTGAATGATTTAAAAGGATTAACTATTGATAATTTTGTTGAGTTTTATCAAATGCTTGAAAAGTATGAATTGAAAACGGTTTTAAAAAGAGTTAATAAAATTAACGCACTCCATATTCCTTCATTATTAGCGTTCACCGAGTCCTTCTTTTCCTATTGGCGGAGTTTAGAGCGATACGGCTTTATAAGTGAAGATATTAGTGACGACAAAGTCATTGATAAAAACATTAAGTTCAATAGTGAGATTAATTCAATATATCAAAACATTATTCGTAAACTTAAAGACGGGAATAGTAATGTATATAATGCTCCAAACCCAGGACTTAATGCATTGATGGTGACATCATCCTATGCTTTCAAAAATAAAGACTACAATTTAGTAAATAATATTTCTTTTGTCACAAAAGTAATTATTAATACTCCATTTTTCGTCACAACGAAAAGCAGTGTACGCCGCGGAACATTTAAACCCTTAACCTTTTCTTATAATCCGCTTAAAGATTTAAAAATAAATAAGAATAACTTTTATGGCGTCGCCTTAAAGGTCGGAACCCTTTTAGCGTTTATTTATGTGCACCGTGATTATGTTGTCCACCTTGTTGCCCTCACAAGCATTTATGAAGTAATCGACATCAATAAAATAAATAATCAAAAACCTGACCTCTTCTTTATCTACGGAGTGGATGATGATATGTTTGATTCAAAGTATTATCACGACACTCTTAACGATACTTTCCTTGGCTTTATGAGTGCGAATGAAGAAAACGACTACTTTGGCTATTTCAAAGACATGATTATGACCCTCCATAATTTATATATGGTGGTGCGTGATTTTTTACCAATCCCGGGGACATTGATTGAAATAAATATTAAACCAAATATTACGAAAAAAGTAATGTTTGTCGGTGATACGCAAAGCGGGAAATATGAAGTAATCGAAGCCCTTAATTTAATTACAAATGAAGAGATTAGTGATATTAAAGTAATATCTGATTCCTTTAGTGTCTTAAGATTAAATAATGATGAAACAGTTATTAACGGCACGGAAATCGGTGGTTTTCTTGAAAAAGATGCATTAAAGGCTGGGTATGGTTATAGTGATATTGACCGAGCCATAATTATGAATCCCACTGGTCAAAGTCCAAAATATGTTCTCCCATTAAATTCTTATAATTATATAAGCGATAATCATCATGTTGATTTAATTCTCTATATGAATAATTATGAAAATAAAGACGGTCTTAAAATCTTTTTAAAACCAGAAGACGCTACTTATGTATTTAAAAAAGGTACGAAGAAAGTAATTAATCAAAACGGCGAAGAAAAGGAAGTTAACTTACACTTTGCAAACCCTTTAACTATCCCACAATATAAAGTTAAGATTGATGCCCTCATTAATAAATTATTCAAAGAACTAGATAATAACGGGGTATTTCTTGGTGAGATGTATACGAAATTATTTGTGCCAAATGAAAATCTAAGAGGTATTAATCTCGCCGCCTTAGCGTTATTAAAGTTTCTTGAACAATAATCCAAAAATAACCCATATTTATAAAATATAAATAATTCATGCAAAAGGGCTTAATTTACCCTAATTTATGTTATAATTACCTAGTATTAATCGCTGAAAGGACATGATAAACGTGAAATTTCTCCGTTACTTAAAAGAAGTATTTATCTCAAGCTTGCCGCTCTTAGCAATCATTGTGCTAGTAACGGCTTTTATATTTCCTGTAACGGACAGTGAACAAATCATGCAATTAGTCGTTGGTTATGTCGGTGTTGTCATCGGCCAAGCGATTTTTTTAGTAGGTCTTGACTATAGTGTTTTACCAATAGGCAACTTAATTGGTAGTTCGATTGCCAAACTTAAAAAAATGGCCTTCATTTTAATGGTTGCCTTCCTCTTTAGTTTACTAGCAACGATTGCCGAACCAGGTATTACCGTTTTAGCCGCGCAAGTAAGCGGGGTTAGTGATAAGATCAACGCTCCATTATTTATCTTTATTGTTAGTTTTGGTTTAGGGATATTAACCGCTTTAGCCGTATATCGTTTAGTTAAAAACATTAGCATGAAGAAAATTTTCTTCTTCTTTTATTTGGCGCTAATTATCATTATCTTCCTTGTTCCTAATGAATTCCAAGCCTTAGGTTTTGACGCAAGCGGGGCCGCCACTGGCGCAATTAGTGTCCCCTTTGTCCTCGCCTTAGGGGTCGGGTTATCACACTCCATTGGGCACAGCAAATCAACCGAAGAAAGTTTTGGGATTGTCGGTATTGCAGCGATTGGGCCAATCATTACCGTTTATATCTACGGATTAATTGTTGGTAATTCCACCACATTAACCCCATATACTCCCGGAAATATTACTTTTGCTGATTCATTACTTAATAATTTACCGGCAGTTGCTCTCGCTGTATTTCCACTTGTACTTATATTTTTAATTTACCAAGCATTCTTTATTAAATTACCAAGACGAAAAGTATTACAAATATTACTGGCGACGATTGTTGTCTTTGTTGGTTTATATATCTTCATCGTGGCTACCGATTACGGTTTAGCTTTTGCCGGAAGTTATATTGGCCGGGAATTTATGAAATCACAAACGTATCAAATCATCTTATTACCGTTATCATTTGTCTTAGGGTTTGCAATTACCTTAAGTGAACCATCAGTTGTTGTCTTTTCACAACAAGTTGATGAAATTACCTCCGGAAGTATTTCCAAGAACGTTATTAAGTTTGCCCTTGGTATTTCCGTTGGGTTTGCCGCCTTACTCGGGGTCATTAAAGTAATTACCGGTTTATCGATCTTATGGTTTGTCGTACCTTTATATGTAATGGCGGTTGGTTTAATTTACTTTACTCCGACGTTATTCGTTGGCTTAGCATTTGATGGGGGAACAGTTAGTGCTGGGGCCATTACAAGTGCCTTTTTAACCCCCTTAACGTTAGGGGCAAGCCAAGCATTGGGCTATGAAAACATTCTTACCACTGGCTTAGGTATTTTAGCCTTTATCAGTGTTATGCCGCGGATTGTCGTGCAAATCCTTGGTATTATTTACAACTACCGCACATCAAGACAAGTCGTTGAATACGAAGATATCGAATTTGATGATGATGAAACAGAGGAGGGCGAAACTAGTGGGACATAATGAAGAATGGGTAAATCTCATAATTATTACCAAACGCGCAAATAAAAAAGAAATAGTGCAAATGCTTTATGATCATGATGCCGCAATGGTGATCCAAGCGTATGCATTTGGTTCGGCAACCGATGGTTTTTTACGAGCGCTCGGGCTTACCCAAGAAGAAAAGAAATTATTTTTAAGTTGTTTTATTGCTGAAAATCGGGTTCAAGAAGTATTCAATTATTTAAATTATAAATATCACTTCAACGCCCCCAATACCGGATTT
>CALAWM010000096.1 GCA_937895315.1 uncultured Caryophanales bacterium
ATAAATAGTTTAATGAAAGAATAAAAGCGGAATAAATATCCTTATCTTAATGATTTAGGCATTAATTAAGGAAAGTTTCCCAAAATCAATTGTTGAAACACTGTTATTTTGGGTAATAAGTCGGGCTAAAATAGTGACAAATTCATCATATTCTTTGGTTGTTACATCCGGGAAGTTTTGCAGATTCAAGACTTTTGCGCCCGGAAAACGGCTTTTTAAGTAATGGGGAATTACCGTTTGATAGTCACGGACATGATCATAAATATAGTCAAGATTACTCATTTCCATGCTTCGATCACGTTTTTTAATCCGGCGAATCGTTTCTTCAGCACTTTCTTGGAGATAAATCATAATATCGATATCAAATTCTTCCACTTTACTAAAAACTTCATCTCTTTGTTCGAGGGTAAAGATATTATTTTTGTAGAAAATACGTGAATAAATGTCCCCGTTTGATGGTCCGTCGATAATGACAACCCCTTCGACATTCTTTTGTTCCATCTCTTTAATATACCGATAATAACGGTTATAAACTTTCGTAATTGATGTTTCTAATGCGAAAGCGTAAGTAAGCGTATCACCATAAAATTTTAATAAGATTTGATGCGTTTCCGGATCTTCCATTGCTGGTTCACCAAAGACATGGGTCTTTATTTCAAGTTCTCCAATCTTGTTGATTAAGCAATTAATAAAGGTCGATTTCCCGACCCCAATTGAACCAATAACACCTATTTTTAACATAACTTCATCCCCTTTGACAACTTGTTTATTATTACATAATAGCGGTTATTTTAAAACGCTTATGGTTAAAGAAAACACATGTTGATATTTCAGTAAATTATTAGTAATTATTTTGCAGTATATAAAATATTTATTAATCAATATCAGGTAAAGAAAGCCGGGTTCTTACCATACGAGCATCTTCAATTCTTTTATATAGATCGGCCATGATTAATTCATAAAGTTTATCACCAAGGCGGGCATCTTCCCAATTACGGTCGACACTTGGATTATCATTAACTTCAATTAAGTATACTTCACCGTTTGCCTCTTTAATATCGACCCCGTAAAAGCCGTCACCCATGATTTCCGAGGCGCGAAGGGCAAGATCAATCACTTTTTTCGGCGCTTCTTCAACGAGCAAGGTTTCAACGCCCCCGACTTCAAAAGATTTCGTGCCTGGTTTCCAGTTATAGATTTGCCAGTGACCTTTCGCCATATAATATTTACAAACGTAGATTGCTTTATTACTTAAAACTCCCACCCGCCAGTCAAAATCACTTTTAATAAATTGTTGCGCAAGAATGATATCACTCGTGGCAAATAAAGTATTTAATTTCGTTTGGAGTTCGTCAAGGTTATTCGCTTTAAAAACGCCAAGTGAAGCGCTGCTATCGGGTCTTTTTAAAACGACTGGGAATCCTAAACGGTCGGTAATCATATGTAATGACGTATCTTTAGTGACAAAGATTGTCGTCGGCGTTTTTATATTATGGGTATTCATACTTTCATGAAGATAGACTTTATTGGCACATCGCAAGATTGACCATGGATCATCGATTACAACCAAACCTTCAGCGTAAGCAAGTCTTGAAAATTGATACGTATAATCGTTAGGATTAGTTGTCGTTCTAATGAATAGGGCATCAAATTGGCGTATTAAATGATAGTCATCTTTCGTAATAAATTCGGTATAAAAGCCCATCTTCTTCGCGGCTTTGACAAACCGTCGAAGCGCCATTTTATTCGAAGGTGGAGCCGGGTCTTCTTTATCAATTAAGATTGCTAAATCATATTTATAGTTTTTAAAGCGGGGATTCATAAATTTCTTTTGGGCAAAGAAAGAAATCGCGCTACTTAATAAGAAATCATCTTGGGCAACGACTTTCGGGGCAAGGGGCATTATCGCTTTAATCGTCCATCGCCGGTCATTAATAAATAAAAAGGAGAGAAATGGCGCCGGGAAAAGTTTATACAACATATAAGCCAGGGCATTATATTTTGGATTTTGCGCTTTGCCGAATATTACATTTAAGGTTATTTCTTTTTCGGTGATATTTTTAAAGGTTGAACGGATTAAGTCACTTGCTTCATCACTGATAGTATCAATGATCGTGACATCATTAAAATCTTCAATGGTCGCAATATTTGGGACAGCCCGTAGTTCTCGAGCCGCGGCGAAAAGTGAAACATAGTAGCCGGTTGTTTGATAGGCGTAACTGCTACAAAGATTAAAGACCCGAAAATCGCCATTTTGGAAACGCGGGTCATTGATAAAACGTTCAGCGCTTATTATCGTAATAATCTTCTAAAAGCCGCACAAATTTGAAACCAAAGCGCTCATAAAAACGGATCGCGGAGGTATTTTCGCTATTTACTTCGAGTGTAATCTTTTGTAAATACTTTTCTTCGGCTCTTTTAATGATTTCGCCTAATAGAATGGCGCCCATATGATGTTTTCGATAAGCGGGGAGGACGGCAAAAGAATAAAGGCGCCAAACATTTTTATGTAAATGTAAGGTCGCACTACCGACACTTTTTGTCCCTTTCATAATAATGTAGACAAATTGGGTTGGACTTTTTATACTACGTTTAATACTTTCTTTACTAAAGCGATCATGTTCATTAAAAGAAGCTTCCTCTAACGCCATTAAGAAGGGAATATCATCAAGCGTCGCTAATCTAATTTCTACCATAAAATACCTATATTAATTACAACACTATTATAGTTTATATATAGGAAATGAGTAGTGGAAATCATTACTGAACTACTATTATGTTATTTAAATCAATATTTAGTCATTTTTATGTAATTCATACATTAATATTGCCCCGGCGATGGCGACATTTAATGAATCAATATTTTGAATGGGAATCTTGACAAAATGGGTGGCGATATCTTTTACTTCGTCACTAACACCCCGGGCTTCATTCCCTAAGACAATAACACTTTTGCCCGCTGGTAACGTTTTTAAATCGGTGGCATTTTCTAACGTTGAAACAATGATGTTATATCCCTTAGTTTTTAAATCTTTTAATTGGTTAATATTATATTCTTTAGTCGGTAATAAGAAATGGGCACCTTGGCCACCACTTAATACTTTGGGATTATAGGGATTTACGGTATTTGGACTTAATAATAGTCCCCCGAAATTAAAGGCTAAAGCCGTCCGCATAATCGTCCCAAGATTTCCTGGATCATTAATGTTATCAAGATAAACTAAATGTTTCCTAAAATTAATTTCTAATTGCGGTCTACTAATTAAAGCAAAATAACCATCGGTTGATTCCTTATCACTTAGTTTTAAAGCTACTTCTTTCGTAATAAGTGTCATATTATCGTAATTTTCAAAAGGAGTAATCCCAAAAAGTTCTTTGACCAATCCGGCTTCAATAGCCATTAAAATTAAGTGTTTTCCTTCAATAAGTAAAAGGGGATCTTTACCTTTTTTTAATTGCACTAAGGCTTTAATGCGCGGGTTTTGCCGACTAGAAATGACATTCATAATGGTGCTCCTTCAATAACTTATCGTAATATTTATAACCAGGGTAAATGCTTTCAAGATAGTGATAAAAATCATGTCCATGGCCGTGTATTGTATGATGGGCAAGTTCGTGAACGACAAGTGACTTAATAATCTTTGGATGAAAATGAATGATTCGTTCATTAAAGGTTAAAGTCATGGTTCTTGAACTATTTGTGCCCCATCTTGTCTTCATTTTCCGGATTCTTATTTTGTAATTAGGCTTTATATTCATTACTTCGCGGTAGTAATTAACTTCATCACTTAAATACTTTAAAAGAATTTTCTTGAAAAGATGATAAAAAGTTTCAAGATCAGCGGGGGTGCTTTTTAAAAGATATTTTTCTTTTAAGGTTGAAACTTCAACTTTTTCGCCAAATAAGTACACAAATTCACCAAACTCAACCTTATTTTGTTTTTTTCGAAGTTTCAAAAGCCGGACGTAACTTTTCTTGAATAATTCATCAAGATCACTAAGTCTTGTCCCAAAGGGTAAAGACACTTTAAACGCATTTTCTTCATCTTCTTTCAGGCGAAAGATAATGTTTTTAATACGTTTATAAGTTAGGTGCAGTGAATATGTTGTTATTCCCTTACTAGTTGGTATTGATATTTGATGAATTTTCATAGTGTAATTGTAGCAAATAAGTAAAGAAAAAAGCACCAGATTAAATCTAGTGCTTTTAAAGGAATTTGTAAAAACTATTCGTATTTTGTTCTTTTAAGTTGGGCGATTAAATCCCAGTCAACACCTTTAATGACCGCGACTAATAGTTCAATGGTCGCTTCAATATCATCATAGTGGACTAAGGAAACGTGACTATGGAAATAACGGCATGGAATACTGACGGTCATATTAATAACCCCGTCTAAGGTTTTATGAATTTCACCGCTGTCAGTTCCACCGGCGGTTAATAGATCATAAGTATATTTTACTTTGGCATCTTTAGCGACTTGTTCCACGTGATCAAATAATCCGCGGTGACCAATGACACTGCCGTCCATAATACTTAATGCCACACCGTTACCAAGTTTTGTATCCATTGCTGGGCTTCCTGGTAAGTCATAACTCATCGTGACGTCAATCGCAAAGGCAAGATCTGGTTTAACTAAATGGGCACTTGTTTTCGCACCACGTAAGCCAACTTCTTCTTGGACGGTCGCGGCTAAACTAACATTCGCTTTATGCCCTTCTTTTTTAAGTCTTTTTAAAACTTCAACACCAACGGCGACACTTGCCCGGTCATCCCAAGCTTTGCCTAAAAGGGTTTTACCATCATTTAAAATGCGGAATTTTTGATGTGGGGTAACAGTATCGCCAACTTTAATACCAAGTTTAGCAATGTCTTCTTCGCTTGATACACCCATATCAATATAAATATCTTTAATTTCTAAAACTTTATTACGTTGTTCAGGTGGCATGCCGTGCGGTGGTTGCGCTCCGGTCACACCAATATATTCTTTACCGTCGCGTGTCGTAATCGTCCATTCATGGGCAAGGACGACGTGTCCCCACCATCCGCCAACGTTATGAACACGGAGAAATCCGCCTTTTTCAACTTGTTTGACGACAAAGCCGACTTCGTCCATATGGGCGCTAAGTAAGACTTTAGGAGCATCTTTTTCGCCATCTAATGTCGCCACAAGTGAGCCAAGATTATCAAATTCAATCCGGTCAACGACGTCTTCTAATTCTTTTTTTACTAAGCGAGCGACGTCACGTTCGGCACCACTGATGCCATTGACTTCACTTAGTCTTTTTAATAAATCAACTCTTTTTTGATTCATAATATCCTTCTTTCTATTTAATACTTTGTGTTTTGACGCGTATAGTTTACCACGAGTTTAGCAAGATAAGCATCATTGATGTCTTGCGGAGTAAACGCTAAAGCGCTACCAAGCGATAAAAATGATGTTAAAGCGCGAAAGTATAGTATTTCTCCTTCTTTTTCCATGAAGTGACCAATGGCTTGATAAACTTCTTTAAAACGATTAACAACTGTCTTTTTATCGGTCAAACTAGATTCATAATATACTTCATCGACTTCAATATTAAAGACAATTGCTAGCGAAAGAAAAAAGTGTAAACCGTCCGCGAATTCATCTAATAACCGGGCACGTTCTTCGCCTGGTTTTAGTGACCAATATTTAAAGGCTCTCGTTGCATTGGCAAGTTCGCCAATTTCGACAAGTAAGGCGAGAAAGCGTTCGGTTTTTGTGCTTTGATGCGTGACTTTATGTTCGGTGTTGATCCGGGCATCAAGTTCTTTTTGTTTTCCCCGATCTTATTGCCAACTGGTCGCTGTCTTT
>CALAWM010000097.1 GCA_937895315.1 uncultured Caryophanales bacterium
ATAAGTTATTAGGAGGTCTTTATGGCAGCAGAAATGAAAGCGTTATTTGTTATTGTTAATGCGGGATTCAGTGATCAAATCATTGAAGTCGCACAAAATTTAGGGGCAAGAGGAGCTACCATTATTCCGGCTCGCGGTACTGGGCAAAAGTTTGTGAAAGTTTTAGGAATTCACTACGAACCAGAACGGGAAATTCTTTTAAGTGTTGTCCCTCATGATGTGGCGATCAACATTGCCACCAAAGTTAAAGAAAAATATGGGAAAGCAACACCGACCAATGGCTTAGCCTTTATTCTCCCGGTTGCAGACTACACCTTCAAAGACCAATAAATATAGTTATAGATAGTAAATATACATATTTAATCTATAATTAATACACTATGGGAAACCTTGTACGTAAATATATAAGTCCGGTCTTACTAATTGTCAATTTACTCACTTTTGTGTTTTTTACTTTAGTAAGCCCGCACGTACCGCTGACCCATAGTTTTTTAAATGTCTTATTCTTCTTACTATTAAGTGCGCCAGTTATTACTTTGTTTGTACTTAGAACTGTGCGCGTTAAAAGAAACCCAGAAAAAGCCCCTTTCTTTTATGACCGGGCTTTTAATATTCTCTCATTAGTGAATAATTATTTATTTATTGCAAGTTTAAATAATATTACTATTGTTACGACAAGCGTAAGAGCCCCTGTTGGTTACTTTTATATCATTTTCTTTGTTATTAGTTGGTTAATTAATATCTTCGAGTTAATGCTTTCGCTTGGCTATTTAGATAAAGTATTAATTACCCGTGATCTGTCATTAGTGATGAGCGAAGAAGAAAAAACCACAAAAGACTTGGCAAGAGAGGCAACGATTAAAAGAATTGAAGAAAAAACATCAACCTTTTACTTCTTTATCGGCTTAACGGCCCTTCTCGGCGTTATTTTCTTTATTGTGCCTTTATTCACGGAAATGTTTACAATCCCTTTAGGTGGGGATTATACTCAGCAACAAATCCCTTTTTACACGAATGGCTATGATGACTGGTGGCATTTTATTAAAACCGGCCAATTTCCCCTTTGGGATTCCAATACATTCCTTGGTGTAAATAATATTGGCTCCAATAGTTTCTATTATGCCCTTAACCCTTTCTTCTTACCAATTCTTATATTTCCTCGTGATTTAATTCCGCAAGGTATTGCGATCTTAATGATTGGGAAGTTTGTTTTAGCCGCCCTTACCATGCGGATGTATCTTCGTTACATGGGGGTTAGTGAAAAAGAAGCGCGCATTTTCGCGATTATTTACGCATTTAGCGGGTGGAATACTTATTACTTATGGTTTAACCATTTCATGGAAGTGGCAGTCACTTTCCCGCTTATCTTTTTGGGAATCGAAAAAGTCTTAAAAGAAAAGAAAATCACGTTTTTAATCTTAAGTCTTGCCTTGATGGGCTTTGCAAATTACTTCTTCTTAATGACGGTCTTAGTAATTGGCGTCCTTTATGCTGGATTTCGTTATTTCCAAATGCT
>CALAWM010000098.1 GCA_937895315.1 uncultured Caryophanales bacterium
AACGGACCAGTATTAAACCACGGTCGAGTGAACCTGAAGAAGCCATCTTTATTGGTATTAACGACTAATATTAATTAAATAACTAACAAAAGTACTACCCATGTGGTAGTATTTTTTTATGAATGAATTTCTAAATAAAGTATTAAAGTATTATGATCTTAGTCTTGAAGAATATGAAAAATTAAGTGCCCCGGTCACTTTAAATGATTTACCATATGCTTACGCCTTTTTTAACTTTGAAAAGTTTATGATGCGGATTGAAGAAGCCATTAAAAATGACGAAGAAGTCGTGATTTATGGTGATTATGACGCCGATGGAATTATGGCGACAAGTATTTTAAAGAAGGCCTTTTTAAAGCGCGGGAAAAACGTTTATACGATGATTCCAAGCCGTTATAAGGATGGTTATGGCTTAAACGAAAGGGCCGTTAATCGCCTCCATAAACGCGGGATCACCTTAATTATTACCGTTGATAATGGCGTTAGTGCGCATAAAGCAATTAAACACGCCAATAGCCTTGGCATCGATGTTTTAGTAAGTGATCACCATGAATTAAGCGCGACCTTACCTGATGCCTACGCCGTTTTACATCCCGATTTAAGTTCTTTACCCGCTATTAATAGTTGCGGGGCATATATGGCACTTGTTATAAGTTATGGATTACTTACATATTATGATGAATATTTAGTTGGTTTAGCGGCAATCGCCACTTTGGCCGATATGATGCCCTTAGTCGACCGCAACCGCACAGTCGTTAAGTTAGGTATCAGTTTTTTAAATAAAAATAAACCATTTAGTGTTTCGACTTTAAATGGGAGCCAACTATTTGACGAAGTATCCCTTGGAATGCGCGTTGCGCCCCGCATTAACGCTTTAGGACGTTTAAGTCAAAACTATGAAGCTAATATTTTAGTCGAATACTTTACCACCGACGATGTAAAAAGAATGTATGACATCAGCGCTTATGTCGAAAAAGTATATGAAGAACGCAAAAATCTTAGTAAAGCCAGTGAATTAAGTGAAGAAGAACTAAATAATCCCGCGATTGTATTATTAACCACTGAATTAGAAGGGATTTTAGGGCTTATTGCCCAAAGTTACTTATTGACCCATAATAAACCCGCCCTTATTTTTACCGAAAGTAGTGAAGATGACACGCTTATTAAAGGAAGCGCGCGTAGTAGCAGTGGTTTTAACGTTGTCGAAGCCTTCGCCGCATTAAAAAACTACATTCTCGCCAGTGGCGGTCACCCTGAAGCAGGCGGATTAACAATTAAAAAAGCTGACTTCCTTAACTTTAAACGTGATTTTCTTGCTTACGCCGCGCTAAATCCTTTAGTTTTGAAGAAAGAAAAATATATTGAAGCGCACTTTGAAGATCTTAATCCGGAAAACTATAAGATTATCAATAATCTTGCCCCTTTCGGCTTCAAATTCCCGTCGCCAACCATCAAAATTGTTGACGGAAATACCTATAAATATACGTACTCACGCGACGGAAAACATGTTATTTCAACCTTAGAAAACGGGATAAAACTCATTGGTTTTAGCCTTGGTGAAGAAGCAAGAAATAAAAAAGAATTTGCAATTTACGGCACTTTTTCGCAAAGTGAGTTCCGGAATGTTGTAAGTATTGAATTTAAAATTAAGCAAATAATTTAAAAACCCCTTTTAATGAGTATAAATGTTTTGTATCTATGTATAGATATGGTAATATTATTATGTAGTAAGAAAAGGAGGAATATAATGAAAAAAAGAAATTTACTTTTACTACCTCTTTTCATGCTTGTTTTAGCAGGATGTACAAAACCACCTGTCGCAAGCAGTGAAGAACCACCTGTCACAAGTACTGAACCCATTACTGATGATAGTGAAGAATTACCAAGTGTAAGTGAAGAACCACCAACCTCTGTTGATGAAACGGTTATCACTCCAATCAAAGACGCTCGTCTAAAAGAAGGCACAGCAGTCACTGTTCAAGGTGTTGCTACAGCCGTTTATGGCATGGCAGGCGGAAAATTCGGCGCCATCTTACAACAAGATGATCACGCGATTACGCTCCCATTCCTTTTAGAAGCTGATCTTGCTCTATTTGCTATTGGTGATGTAGTCCAAGCTTCTGGTACTATTCAAACCTTTAATGGTTTAATTCAACTTGATACCCCAACTGTTAAAAAAGTTGATGTCACCATGGCTGCCCCAGTTGCTCATGTCTTAACCACATGGGATCAAGCTGCAATGGAAGGCATGGATGCCCGTTGGGTTAAAGTCGAAGGCTTACAAAAAGTCGGCGGCGTTATTGATCCAACCAAAAATAGCCCAATCGATGTTAAGTTCCCAGGCGAAGCCACAACCTTCCAACTCTACATGTCTGGCTATATTGCCACTGCTGACAAAGAAGCTTTAACGACAAAGATTAATGAAATGGGATCAACCGATACCATTAACTTTGAAGGACCACTTGGACGTTATAATAACTTCCAATTAAATCCAGTCAATGAAGCAACCGTCACCATCGTTAAAGGTGAACCACCAGTTGGTCCAGTTGCTCCAACTGCTTTAGCTTTTAGCCCAGCCTCAAAACTTCTTAAGGGAGCCGAAACTTTCCAAACCACTTTAGTTCCTACCCCTGGTGATGCCACTTTAGATGGATTAGTTTATGCTTCAAGTGATGAAGCCGTTGCTACCGTTAGCGCCACCGGTTTAATTACCGCTGTTGCTCCTGGTCTTGCTGATATTACTGCAACAGTCGGCACCGTCGTTGGTACCTTCAAAGTTGAAGTTATTCCTGCAAATGCTACTGTTATTGCTTCCCCAGCCACCAGCACTAATATGACCCCAAGCGTCAACGAAGCTGAAAAATTTGGCTTTGTCCCTGCTGACATTTATATTGCTGCTGAAAAAGGATCCGCTAGTACAGTCGTTGGTTTATATGCTGACTTAAGACTCTACGGAAACCGTGCCGATGGTAACGGAAACCTTTTCTCTGTCTATGTCCCAACTGGCAAAATGATTACCAGTATCTCAATTGATTTTGGTGCAACCACTAATGGTGGAACCGCTGAATTCAAACATGGTGATCAAACTGTTGCTTTAACTAACGAACAAGTCTTAAATGTGAAACACGAAGTTAATAGCATCGCCGTTAATGGTTTTTCCATTAAAAATAACCTTTCTGGCGGCACTTCAAACCCACAAATTCGTATTAATAAGATTCTTCTTGTTATTGAAGATGGCACCCCAACCTCTGTCCTTCCAGGACAACCAAGTGACTTTACCCCACCAGCCAGTCGTCGTTGAACCAAAAACGATCGCTCAATTCCTCGCCGAAGCTGATGGTTTTGAAGCCATTATTACTGGTGTTATTACCAATTTAGGACCTTACAACTCATTTACCATTGAAGATGCCACTGGTGCAACCCACTACCGTGTCTCTGGTAAAAACGCTGCTTCTGACCCATTAGGATTTGCCGTTGGTGATCAAGTTACCGCCCACGTCAAAAAAGCAATATTCAATGGCTTACTCCAAGCTGAATTCGTTGCCGACCAAGTAGTCGTTGCTGGCCCAGTTGCGTTCCCAAACACTGCTGTTGCCTTAACTTCTGTTTTAGCAGCTGACTTATTACCAAATTCTGGTCGTAGAGTTACTGGTGAACTTACTGTTGTTAGCTATTCCGCTGACTCATATGGAACCAAAATTCTCGTTTTAACCGACGGAACAAATGAAGTCAATTTAAAACTTGACAACCGTCTCCCAAATTTTGTTCAATTTGATTATGTGGCTACTTTAGTTGCTGGCGATATCGTGATTCTTGATGGCGCAGTTATTTCTGTTGCAAGCAATACTCCATTACTCTTTGCCGACAATGCAGCCCAACTCGTTAAAAAGACCGTCTAATACGGAATAATTAAATTTATTTATAATTATGAAAGATCTCTGGACTTCCCAGAGGTCTTTTTTTATTCTGAAAGTTCGGATATATGAATATATGATAATTTTGCTATAATAAAATATAGGAGAAAATGAAGTGGAACCAATTAAAGATCCAAAGTTACCGTTACCGGAAGTACATTCCTGGACCGACGTTACTGACGTCTTTTTTCTCTATATTACTGATAAAAAAGACCGCGATAACATCCAAAAGGCATATGACTTTGCCAAACTTAAACACGAAGGCCAATTTCGGAAGAGCGGATTACCATATATTCATCATCTAATTGAAGTTGCTTATATTTTAGCTTCGTTAAACGCTGGACCAAGCACAATAATTGCCGGACTTTTACATGATGTCGTTGAAGACACCGATTGCACCGTGAATGACATTCAAAAAGAGTGGGGTAAAGATGTCGCAATGATTGTTGATAGCGTCACCAAGATTCAACGCTTAAAACTTAGTAAAAAAGGTGATGATAGTTCCTTTGTCTATGAAGATCACCGCAAAATCTTTTTAGGAATGGCAAAAGACATCCGGGTAATTATTATTAAACTCGCCGACCGTCTCCATAACTTACGCACATTATATTACTTAAAGCCCGAAAGGCAACTAGCGATTGCTAAAGAAACAATGGCGGTTTATGCCCCGATTGCTGGACGCTTAGGGATGGGAAAAATTAAGGCAGAAATGGAAGATTTGAGTCTAAAATACATCGAACCTGATGTTTATTACCATATCCTTGAACTTGTCGAACAAAAATCACCAAACTTACAAAAAGCCCTTACCGAAGTTAGTAAACGGATTGCCGATATTTTATATAAAAATAATATTAAATTTGAAATGAAATTTCGCGTAAAATCAATCTATTCCATCTATAAGAAGATGAAAGAGAAAGATAATGATTTTGATAAAATTTATGACTTAATGGCCTTACGGATTATTACCCCTACCGAATTAAATTGCTATGAAATATTAGGCTTAATCCACGCGACATATCGCCCAGTGACGGGACGCTTTAAAGATTATATCGCGATGCCGAAAAGTAACATGTACCAAAGTCTTCACACCACAATCTTTAGTGGGGACGGGAATGCGCTTGAAGTGCAAATTAGAACACCAGAGATGGATCAAATCGCTGACTCTGGGGTTGCGGCACACTGGGCATATAAAGAAGGTACAAACTATAATCCGGAAAAAGAACAACGTGAAATTGAAAATAAATTACACTGGCTCCGAGATTTTGTCGGTATTAGTTATCAAACCGGCGATAATGCCAAAGAATACATGGAAACATTAACCAAAGAAATCTTTGAAACTAGTGTTTATGTTTTCACACCAAAAGGAAATGTCGTTGAATTACCAAGCGGGGCGACTCCCCTTGATTTTGCCTATAAAATTCACACCAAAGTCGGTGATAGCGCGGTTGGAGCACTCGTTAATGATAAACTGGTCGCAATGAATACTCCGCTTAAAACCGGTGATATTTGCGAAATTAGAACAAGTAAGACCGCGACTGGTCCCACTGAATCATGGCTCAACATTGCCACGACGAATAGTGCCCGAAATCACATTCGTAAAGTTTTAGCGCGGAAAAATCAACTATTAACCCGTGATGAAAATATTGAAAAAGGCCGGGGATCATTAAATGATGCCTTTAAAGAACGTGGGTTTGCCGAACATGAAGTCGAAACACATGTTAACAAGCCCCAAGTATTAAAACATTTTGAAGTTAGTGACTTTAATGAACTATTATTGCTCGTATATTCACGGAATGTGACGCCAAGTTCGATTTTAGATTACTTAAAGCTCGATCGCCGCGACCATATTGGCAAAATGCTTAGTAAAGGTCGGAAAGTAGAAGATGCCAAAAATCCAGTGCTTGTTCCAGGGGCCGGTACGGTCGCTGTAACGTTAGGAAATTGCTGTACGCCAATCCCGGGGGATGAAATCGTTGGTTACATTACCAAAGGTAAAGGCATTACCGTTCACCGCGTAACTTGCCCAAATATCGCTAAAGTAATTGACCGGGCGGTCGAAGTCTTTTGGAATCCTAATAGTCAAACAAAACTATACCCGCTTGATTTAAGTGTTAAATGTCTTGACCGGGACAATCTATTAGTCGATATAATGAATGCTTTAAGCCAAGCAAAGGTTACCCTTAGCAAAATTAAAGCAACATATCATCCAACAACGAGAACAAGTGTGATTGATGTCACGATTTTGATTGGGGACTTAACACAACTAAGTGGCGTGCAAAATATTATCGGTCAAATTGACTCAGTTTACAAAATTGAACGTGTTTTCCATTAAAAAACCATCAAAAGTAATTAATTAGTAGTTTTATAGTTATTAAATAGTATATATTGCGATTAGGATAAATTGACTATATATGTTTTTTAATTTATAATTAAAACGTCCAAGACATGGTTTTACATAATAGTTCGGGTAAAGAGACTAGTTGGCAGGTGCGAAACTAGCGAAAAATATAATGTAATGACACCATCGAGACATGTCCTTAAGAAATAAGAGGACCGTAGACGTCGTTACCGTCTTGAGTGCGTTATTTTAACGAAGTAAGGTGGTACCGCGGATCTTGTCCGTCCTTATACTGCCTTTTTTTATTTAATAGGAGGAAATTTATGGCAACCATTAATAGTCCAAAAGGAACCCACGATCTTATTGGGAATGAAGCACGTGGCTACAAATATATTATCGATATATGTGAAGAAGTTGCATCTTTATACGGTTTTAATCCGTTACAAACCCCAATCTTTGAAGCAAATGAATTATTTGCGAGGGGCGTAGGAGACGCAACCGACATTGTCCGTAAGGAAATGTATGTTTTTAAAGATAAAGGTGACCGCTTAATGGCGCTTCGCCCCGAAGGAACCGCAGGGGTAATACGAAGTATTATCGCCAATAAACTTTACGCAACGAACGATTTACCATTACGCTTCTTTTATAGCGGACCGATGTTTCGTTATGAAAGACCACAACTTGGTCGTTATCGGCAATTCCATCAATTTGGCGTCGAAAGTGTCGGAATCGGTGGTGTTTATGATGATTTAGAAGTTATTTTACTCGCTATTCACACTTTACAAGCCCTTGGTTTTGAAAACATTACAACCCGAATTAATAGTTTGAGTACAAGAGAAACCCGGGAAAAATATAAAGAAGCGTTAAAAAATTATTATGCCGGACATTTAAATGAAGTTTGTGAAGACTGTAAAGTGCGTTATGAACAAAATCCTTTACGGATGTTAGATTGTAAAGTGGAAAGTGACGTTAAACTCGCGACTGGCGCTCCTCAAATTAGTGATTTCTTAACGGAAAACGATAAAAATGACCTTGATTTCATTAAAAATGCCTTATTAGGCTTCAATATTGAAACAACCATTGATTATACGTTAGTCCGTGGCCTTGATTATTATTCAGGAATTATCTTTGAATTCGAATACCTTCCTCCTTCAGGAAAAAATTATGGGGCAATCGGCGGCGGTGGCCGTTATGATAAGCTCATGAGTGATCTTGGTGGCCCAGTTATGGAAGGAGTCGGTTTTGCCTTTGGCTTAGAACGTCTTTTCAACATCTTAAGCGAAGAAGGGAAACTTGAACACGCCAAACTTAGTGATGACGTCATGATTATTAGTGTGGGCGAAGAAGCTCGCTTTGATGCCTATAGTTTATTAACTAGTTTACGGACCAATGGCGTCCGTGGGACAACGAATTTTAGTGATAAATCATTTAAATCACTCTTTAAGATTGCCGAACATCGTGGGGCAAAATATGCTCTTATTATCGGCGAAAATGAAGTTAATAACCAAGTTGTTAGTGTTAGAAATTTAGAAACACAAGAACAAATTGAAGTTTCTTACCAAAAAATTGTTAATCATATCCTAACTCTATTTGGCTTAAGTGATGATTATTACGCGCATCACCACCATCATGATCATGATGAATGTTGCGGAAATTGTAAATGTGGCCATGATCACGACCATGGTGATGAAGAATGTCATTGTGACTGCGATTGTGAAGGCGAATGCACATGTGGTGAATGTAGCTGTGAGTGTGAACACTGTAACGGCAATCATAAGCATGATGAAGAATGTCATTGCGACTGCGATTGTGAAGGCGAATGTACATGTGGCGAGTGTAGTTGTGAATGCGAACACTGCAACGGTGGCAAAAAGGAAGAATAGGTGGAAAATATGTACCGAAGTATTGAAAATAGCTTAATTAGTGAAAAATTAGTAGGAAAAACAGTAAAAATTATCGGGTGGGTTGCCAAGAAACGTGACCTTGGTGGTTTAACATTTGTGGACCTACGCGACCGAAGCGGGATTATTCAAGTACTAATTAATGAAAATGTTGAACGACCAGAAATCCGTAATGAATACATTTTACAAATTGAAGGAACGGTAGTGCTTAAAAATGTTCCAAACCCAGCATTAAAGACTGGAAAAGTTGAAGTAGTCGCTACTAAGGTGACTTTAATTAATAAAGCGAAGAATCCACCCCTTATTATTGCCGATGAAACTGATGCTTTAGAAGATGTCCGCTTAAAATATCGCTATTTAGATTTAAGAAGACCCACTTTACAAAATAAACTCATAACAAGAGCAAAAATAACAAAAGCAACGAGAGCATTTCTCGATGATGAAGGCTTCATTGAAATTGAAACGCCAATTTTAACCAAGTCTACGCCGGGCGGAGCACGGGACTATCTTGTGCCTTCACGGTTAAATCCAGGAACCTTTTATGCTCTTGCGCAATCACCGCAAATTTATAAACAATTATTAATGATTGGCGGTCTGGAAAAATATTATCAAATTGCCAAATGCTTCCGCGATGAAGATTTACGAAGCGATCGGCAACCAGACTTCACGCAAATTGATATTGAAACTAGTTTTATGACATATGATGAAGTTCTTAATGTCAATGAAAGATTATTACAAAGAATTTTCAAAGAAGTTGTTAATTATGACCTTAAATTGCCATTAAAACGTTTAAGTTATCAAAAAGCAATGGAAGATTATGGTAGTGATAAGCCAGAAACTCGCTTTGAAATGTTTATTCAAAATGTCCATAGTGCTTTAAAAGATGAACCTTTCTTTAAAGATTTTCCCGAAGTGCGGGCGATTGTTGTAAAAGATCACGAAAATAAACTAAGTCGTAAGGTAACTGATGAATTTAACATTATCGCTAAACGCTATGGTTTAAATTATTATGCCTTACTTAAGTATGACGGAGTTACTTTCACTGGTGGATTTGCGAAAAATGTCACCAATCCTGACCATCTTGTCAAATTACTTAACCTTAAAAAAGATGATGCCGTATTTTTAGCCTTTGGCGCTCCTCTTAATCGGATACTTAGTGCGCTTGGGGCATTACGTTTAACATTAGGAAAGATGTTTAACTTGATTAACACCAAAGAATTCGGCGTTTTATGGGTTGATTCCTTCCCATTATTTAGTTATGATCCTGAAACAAAGAAATATGTTAGTGAACACCATCCATTCACCCAACCACTTGATAAAGATGTTCATAAACTCGATACAAAACCTGAAGAAGTCTTGAGTTATGCCTATGATATCGTCATTAATGGTTATGAAGCGGGCGGCGGTAGTATGCGGATTTATGATCAAGATATTCAAAATAAGATTTTTGAAATTCTTGGCTTAAGCACAAATGAAATTGATTACTTGTTTGGTTTCTTTATTGAAGCTTTGAAATATGGGACACCCCCACATGGTGGGATTGCTTTTGGGCTTGACCGCTTAACAATGGTCTTAAGTGGCACCGATGATATTCGCGATGTCATTGCTTTCCCCAAAAATTTAAAAGGCGCAAGTCTGATGAGTGAAGAGCCTTCAAAAGTCACTAATTTACAATTAGAGGAATTATATATTACAATTAAAAAAGGAAGTGAGGACTAGATTATGTTTTTTAGAAAGCGAAATAATGTTGATGCCTTAAGCGTTGCCGCCATTCGCGCAACCGTTATTGATGTCACCAATAAGGCAAATAGTGGCCACCCTGGCATGGCAATTGGGAGTGCCCCTTTAGTTTATAATCTTTATAAAAATCACCTTAAAATCAATCCAAAAAACCCAAACTGGATTGCTCGTGACCGTTTTGTATTAAGTGCAGGGCACGCGAGTGCATTACTTTACACCACCCTCCATCTTGCTGGATATGGCGTTTCGATTGATGATTTAAAAGCGTTCCGGCAACTAAATAGTATTACTCCAGGTCACCCTGAGTATTACATGACCCCCGGAGTTGATGCGACGACAGGACCACTTGGTCAAGGCTTAGGAAACGCCGTCGGGATGGCTTTAGCAGAAGCATCACTTGTTGCCCGCTTTCCTAAATACGCCCATTTATTAAGTCACTATACGTATTCTCTTGTCGGTGATGGCTGTTTACAAGAAGGGATAAGTCAAGAAGTAATTTCTTTTGCTGGCCATCAAAAACTTAATAAATTAATAGTCTTTTATGACGCAAATGAAGTAACACTCGATGGGCCACTTAGTGATTCCTTTAGTGAAAATGTTGAAATGCGTTTTAAAGCCAGTGAATGGAATGTGTTAAAAATTGCTTCAGGTAATAACTTAAAAGCGATTGATAAAGCCATTAGAAAAGCCAAAAGAAGTCAAAAACCGACCCTTATCATCATGAAAACAATCATTGGGCAAGGTAGCCGTCAACAAGGAACCCATAAGGTTCATGGCTCGCCACTTGGTGAACTCGATGGCACATTTGCCAAAGGTACATACCTTTATCCAAATGCTCCCTTTGAAATTCCATTACCAGTTTATGAAGGGATGCGGAATGCCATCGCTAAAAATGGCGGAAAAGCCTTTGAAGCATGGACAAAAGCTTATAGTGCTTTAGAAGAAGATAGTGATGTTGAAGCCACTGATCTAAAATTATCTTTAAGTGACGATACGGCTGATGTCCTCAATAAACTAAATCTTAAATTTGAAGATGAATTAAGCGAAGCGACCCGCAATACAAGCGGCAATGTCCTTGCGGCTTTAAATCGTCATTTACCGCATGTTATGGGCGGAAGTGCTGACGTCGCTAGTAGCGTTATGACAAGTATTAACGGTGAAACAAACTTCACGGCGAATAATCGTGTGGGGCGTAATATCAATTTTGGTATTCGAGAATTTGGCATGGGTGCTATTAGTAACGGGATGCTACTCCATGGCGGAATTAGACCATATGTTGGCACTTTCTTAATCTTTAGTGATTATCTTAAAAACTCAATCCGCCTCGCCGCTTTAAGTCATATTCCAAATATTTATCTATTTAGTCATGATAGCGTTCACCTTGGTGAAGATGGTCCAACCCATCAACCGATTGAACAGTTAGCCATGCTCCGCGCGACCCCAAATCTTGATGTATGGCGGCCTGCAGATGCCCGCGAAACCCTTGTGGCTTGGAAGAGCGCATTACTTAGTAAAAATCGCCCGACCGTTTTAGCCTTATCACGGCAAAAATTACCAATTATGCCCGGAAGTAAGAGCAAAGACGTCGAAAAAGGTGGTTATGTTGTCAGCGCCGAAAACAAGAAAAAGAAACTTGATTTCATCATTATCGCCACGGGTAGCGAAGTAAATATGGCTTTACGCGCCCAAAATGCTTTAGTGCTTAAAGGTCATAACGTCCGTATCGTCTCAATGCCATCAATTGAAGTCTTTAGACGCCAAGAGCAAAGTTATAAAGATGAAGTTTTATCCTTACCAAAAGAT
>CALAWM010000099.1 GCA_937895315.1 uncultured Caryophanales bacterium
TACCAGCTGAGCTAGCGGGTCATTATTAATGGCTGGGGTACCTGGATTCGAACCAGGGAGATGACAGAGTCAAAGTCTGTTGCCTTACCGCTTGGCTATGCCCCAACAAAGTGATGGTGGGGGAGGGCGGATTTGAACCACCGAACCCTAAGGAACTGATTTACAGTCAGCCGCGTTTGACCACTTCGCTACTCCCCCGAGTATTTTGCATAAAATAAATGGTGGATGGTGAGGGGTTTGAACCCCCGACCTCCGCCGTGTAAAGGCGATGCTCTCCCAGCTGAGCTAACCATCCGGGGTCAGGCCGCAATTTTATGCTTACTTAATATATCATTATGAGCATTTTTAGTCAACAAATAATACTACTAATTAATATATTATTAATAACCTGGTTTTCCGAGAAGTTGGAACATATTTTTTTTGTAAACTTCAACACCGGGTTGATTAAATGGATTGATTTCTAAAAGATATGCACTGACCGCGCAGGAGCGCATAAAGAAGTAGAACATATAACCAAGGGTGAAAGTATCTAATTTCTCAATTTCAAACACTAAGTTTGGGACTTTTCCTTCATTTACGTGAGCACTTAAGGTTCCTAAGAATGCTTGTTTATTAACGTAACTTAATTTTTTACCAGCCAAATAGTTTAGTTCATCAAGATTTTCGGCCTCATAAGGGATTTCAATATCCAGTAACGGTTCATTAACATAAAGAATCGTTTCAAAGAGAATTGGTGATCCGTCTTGAATGAATTGCCCAAGACTATGTAAATCCGTTGAGAAGGTAACTGAGGTTGGGAATAACCCTTTTTTATCCTTGCCTTCACTTTCACCATAAAGTTGTTTGAGCCATTCGTTAAACATTGCATATTGTGGTTCATAGACGACATAGAGTTCGCTTTTATAATTATGACGGTACATATAGTCCCGAATCATTGCATATTTATATAGATCATGGTTTAAGTTATGGATACTTTCTTGACGAGCAAGTTTAGCACCTGCCATTAAGTCATCAATATTAATGCCGGCTACAGCGAGGGGAAGGAGTCCGACTGCGGTTAATACACTATAACGTCCGCCAATGTTTGGAGGTAACGTAAAGGTCGTGTAATTATTTATATTTGAAAGTTTACGCAGGGCACCGCCTTTTGGATCAGTGGTCGCAAAGATTGCTTGGTTAGCTTTCTTTTCGCCGACTTTTTCAATTAATAGTTTTTTTAACAAACGAAAGGCAATACTAGTTTCGGTTGTAGTCCCGCTTTTTGAAATAACATTAATTGCAAAGTTTTTATCTTTAAGATATTCCAACGTTTGTTTCGTTAATGTTGGGGAGAAGGTATGACCTAAAAAGATGATTTCAACGCCTTTTTGCGGGAATAAACCTTTAATTGCCTCAATAGCCGCCCGGGCGCCAAGATAACTACCACCGATACCAGTAACGACTAAAGTATCGTAATTACTTTGAATATGATGCGCGGTTTTTTTAATTAAGGCAAATTCATCTTTATCATAATTTATTGGCCAATCCGCCCAACCAAGATAATCATTACCAAGGCCAGTCATTTTATTAATGCCTTCATTAATTACATTGATGGCATCATGATATTTGGTAAAATCGACGGTGTTTAATAAGTGATTAGTGTTCAGTTTGATCATTGTCAATCTCCTTTAAGGTGTTTTCAATCCACTCTGGTAAGGCCTTTTCAAGGGCACTAAAATCAGTCTGCGAAGGATTAATCGTTGTTTCCCGTTTTGAGCGGTCAAATTGAACCCGTTCATTATGGGGAACACTCTTCAGTGATAGTTTCAAGAAGCCATTAAGTTTATCTATTTCAATAATCCGAACTTTTATTTGCGCATTGACTTGCAAGTATGTATTGATATTACTAATAAAAGCATCACTTATTTGTTTAATGTGCAAAAGTCCTGATCTATCATCAGGAAAAGTAATAAGGGCACCGTAAGGTCTAATTTCGCGAATTGTGCCCTCGACAATTTCGTTTATTTCATAGTTATTCATAGCGACTTATTGATTTACAATTTGTTTTTTCTTTTCAATTTGTTCGGCGACGTTTACTTGGTCAATAATTAGTTTGACGATTGAAGTGATATCACTCCGTTCACTATAATCAGCCCGGGCTACAAAGTTTACTCGACCATCAACGTATAAGTATTCAACTTTTTCCCGTTCGCCTTTAGGATATACGGCAATACTATGACCGCCGTTTTGTTTAACAAGTAGCATAACTGGGACATCAGTCATTCCGTCACCAATATAAATTACATTGCGGTGGGGAATTCGGTGCATAGATTTACGGTTTAAAGCGTTATCTTCAGTTGTATCTAAAATCCCTTTTGTAATCCGGAAGTAGAACTGGGTTTTAGCAGTGTAATTAATGGCAAGTTTTGGCCAGACCGGAACTTTGGTTTTAGGGTCAAAATAAAACTCACAGCCAAATACAGCCGTGAAGTGTTTTGCTATTTCTGAACCCTCAATAATTTCCTTTGTGCCACTACTAATAAGGTAGTGCTCAATTTTAATGCCTTTTCGTTCCCCGTATTGGTTGATACGTTCAAACCAAGTCAGGACTCCATCAAAGTATTTCAAGTCCTTTCCTAATGAAAAAAGATAATCCTTAGTGAGGGTAATACCTTTTTCTTTGGCTTTTAAAATCATCATATACATGTAGGACAAAATACGTTCGACGCCGGTTTTGTCACTAAATACACCAGTTTCGTTCCAAAATTCAGCTGGAGTCATTCCTAAAGCGGGAATGAAACTGTAATTTTGCATATCTTGATCAGTTAATGTTTTATCAAAGTCATAAATAATCGCGATAATTGGTTTTTCATTACTCATTATATAAACCTCCGTTTATATATTAGCACTCTACGTTCACTTTGTCAAAAACCGGGTAAATATAACAATAACATTGCAAAAATGTCGTTATTATGTGCTATAATCCACTTATGGAAATTGTAAGATACGTTGTTTTAGGATTACTGGTGATATACTTGCTTCTCGCATTCGTTTTTATTCACATTTCCCTTGGTTATCGCCGTGATCTAGTTAAGAGTGGAGAGAAGATTTATAGCCTTTTTGCTGGACAAATCGCCCTTTTTGCCTTGTTAGATAAGATTGAAAAAAACGATATTTTACAAGATACGGCACTAGACAAATTATTAGAAGAACGTAAGTTTACGGAACTTAATAAAATCATCGCGGAAAAGGAAAGAAACTATCAAGATTTCTTTCAAAAAAAAGCCCAGAATAACTCGCAAATTATGACCGCATTAAAAGGCTTAGAGGAAAATGTCAGTCTGATCCGGAATGAAATTTATCGCCATAATCGCATCATTGATAATATTAATGTTAATACTGATTCCTTAATCTTTGCCCTTTTCGTTGTAATTTTAAAATTAAGAAGACGACCAAAAATATAATAAAATAATCATTTTTCCACTTATTTTGTTCAATTAGTAATATAATTACTAAGGAAAGAAGGTTTTATCATGAATAAAAGACCCATTATCTTTACAATCCTTGATGGATATGGATACTCAGAAGAAGTAAAAGGCAATGCGGTAAGAGCCGCGAAAACCCCTAACATCAGTGGATTTTTTAAAGAATACCCCACGATTTTAATTGAAGCCTCCGGAGAAGCAGTCGGACTTCCGGAAGGACAAATGGGCAACAGCGAAGTCGGCCATATGAACATTGGTGCCGGCCGGGTTGTCTATCAATCATTAACCTACATTAACCAACTCATTAAAGATGGTCGTTTCTTCCAAAATGAAGAATATATCAACGCCGTCAAACATACTATTAAACACAACTCAAAACTTCATATTTTTGGGCTTGTTAGTGATGGTGGGGTTCACTCGCATTTAAATCACATTAAAGCATTACTCGATTTAGCGAAAATGCATGGTGCGAAAAATGCCTATCTCCACGCTTTCATGGATGGCCGTGATGTTTCCCCACAAAATGGTCCAATGTATATTGAAACTTTAGTTAACCATATGCATGACATTAAGTTTGGTGAAATAGCGACAATCGGTGGTCGTTACTACGGCATGGATCGTGATAAAAACATGAATCGTATCAATGTTGCCTATGAAGCCATTGTCGACCGTAAAGGATTATTCTTTAGCGATTATAAAGAATATTTTAAAAACCAATATGCGACATTACCAAGTCTTGGTTTTGACCCAAGCGATGAATTTCTTATCCCGGGTATTAATGAATTAGTCGATGGTCGGCTCGGTGATAATGATGCTGTCATCTTTGTAAATTATCGTCCTGATCGTGCTATTCAAATAAGTACGGTCATTACTAACCCCCATTTCTATGAAAATCCACCTTTAAAAGATGGAAAAGAAGCCTATAAACCATATGTTCCACATACAATCTTAAACAATATATATTACGTATGTACGATGAAATATGCTGATTCAGTTAAAGGACATATTGCCTTATCATTACCAAAACTTGATAATGGTTTAGGTGTTTTCTTAGCGGATAAAGGTTATAAGCAACTACGGATCGCGGAAACGGAAAAATACGCCCACGTCACTTTCTTTTTTGATGGTACCGTTAATTTTGACGGAATTGAAAAGCCAGAATTAAAAGGGAGTCGCCGTGTCCTTATTCCTTCCCCGAAAGTAGCAACTTACGACTTAAAACCAGAAATGGCAAGTAGGGAAATCACCGATGCTTTAATTAAAGAATTAGATAAAGGTGATTTAGATGTTGTTATCTTAAACTTTGCAAGCCCTGATATGGTTGGTCATACCGCCATTATGAGTGCCGTTGTCAAAGCTGTTGAAGTCGTCGACGAATGTGTTGGTCGGATTAATGATTGGGTCAAAAAACATGACGCAACTTTAATTTTAACGGCTGACCACGGCAATGCCGAGAAATTAATAGATGAAGAAGGCCGTCCTTATACTGCCCACACTACTAATCTCGTACAATTTGCCATAAACCGAAAAGACATTAAATTAATGCCGAAAGGCGGTAAACTTGGAAATATTGCGCCAACAATCATTGACCTTTTAGGAGACACTCCACCAAGTGAAATGACTGAACCAAGTTTAATCATAAAATAGAAAGGAACAAATTATGAAATTTAGTGAATATCCTTTTCATATTCCAAACATTGAAAAGGTCCAAAAAGATTTAGCGAAACTCATTGAAAGTTTCAAAAACGCTAAAGATGCGAATGTTGCATCAAAAGTAATGCGCAAAGTTACTAACTACGTTGATGACGTTGTAACTGATGCCGTTATTATTAGTGTTCGCTTTTCCCAAGACTCTCGTAATGAAGAATATACGAAAGCTCAAGAATATGTTGACCACCATTTCCCATACTTATCCGCGCAACTTAATGAATATAACAAGTTATTAGTTGCCTCCCCATTCCGTGCCGAACTTGAAAAAATATGGGGTAAATATTTATTTAAAATGATCGAAGTATCCCTTAAAACCTTTGATCCAAGTATTATTGAATTAATGCAAAAAGAATCAATGCTTAAGAATGAATACTCCAAAATTATGGCTGGCGCCCAAATCAAATTTGATGGAGAAATTTATAACTTATCGCAACTTGGCAAATTCACCCAACATAAAGATCGCGATATCCGGAAACGGGCAAGTGCTGCTAGCATCAAATTCTTTGAAGCAAATGACAAAGAATTCGGCCGTATTTATCACGAATTAGTCCAAGTAAGACATGAAATGGCTTTAAAACTTGGCTTTGAAAACTTTGTTGAACTCGGCTATCTAAAACTTGGTCGGGTTGATTACACTGCCAAAGAAGTAGCAGGCTACCGTGATCAAATTTATCGGGAAGTTGCTCCGCTCGTCCATAAACTTTATAAGAAGAGTTTAAAAAGAGCCGGCATCAAATCACCACGTTTCTATGATTTAGGACAAGATTTTGCCGATGGTAACCCAGTTCCTGCAGGTGGTACTGACTATTTAGTAAAAGCTGCTACCAAAATGTATGATGAATTAAGTCCGGAAACTGGTGAATTCTTCCGTTTCATGGTCGATAATGAATTATTAGATCTTGAAGCTCGGGCCGGTAAACGGGGTGGTGGTTATATGACTTACTTCCCACGCTACAAAGCACCATTCATCTTTGCTAACTTTAATGGCACCGCCCATGACGTTGACACTTTAACCCATGAAGTTGGTCACGCCTACCAAGGTTATGAAAGCCGAAACATTAAGATTAGTGAATATCGTCAACCAACTTTAGAATCATGTGAAATTCATAGTATGTCGATGGAATTCTTCGCTTGGCCATGGATGGAATCATTATTTGATGATGCAAAAAAATATCGCCTAAGCCATTTAGAAGGGGCAATTAAGTTCTTACCTTATGGCGTTGCCGTTGATGAATTCCAAGAAGGTGTTTACACAAATCCCCATATGACACACGAAGAACGTTGTGCTCTCTGGCGTGATATTGAAAAGAAATACTTACCAATCCGTAACTACAAAGGGGCCCCTTATTTAGAAAAAGGCGGCTTCTGGATTCGTCAAGCTCATATCTTTAGTTCACCATTCTATTATATTGACTATACCCTTGCCCAAGTCGTCGCCTTCCAATTCGCCACTGAAATGTGGAAAGACCAAACTAAGGCATGGAAGAAGTACGTTAAACTTTGTCGTTTAGGTGGACGTTATCCATTCGTGGAGTTACTCGAAAAAGCAAAACTTCGTAATCCATTTGTCGAAGGTAACGTTAAAAGAGTTATGGGTCCATTAAAACGGAAACTTAAAGAACTCGAAACAATCTACGAAGCAAAATAAATTACAAGCAACAAAAAAGGCAGCAATCGCTGCCTTTTCTTTATTAACGTTTTTTCGCAACTTTTCGTTTTCTTTTGGAAGCTTTTAAGTTATAGTTTAAAAGACTAAGGCTGCTTGCCATATTTTCATTTTGTAAGATTACATCATCAGGGACATTGATGTGGGTTGGGGCAAAGTTCCAAATGGCTTTGACACCAGCCGCAATTGCAAAATCAACGAGTTGCTGTGCATATTCTTTGGGGACAGTAATAATGGCGATTTCCGCATCTGTTTCCTTAATGATACGTGATAAATCATCCATTTCATAAATGGGCTTGCCATCAATCTTGGTGCCGATAATCTTTGGATCACGATCAAATCCAGCAGCAATATGTAAGCCCCACTCTGCAAAACCGCTATAATTTAGTAAAGCACGGCCTAAATGGCCAACACCAATTAAGATTGCATTTGTAAGTTTTGTGTAGACGCCAAACTCTAAAATTTCTTCAACCATTGTTGTTGCTTCACGACCTAATTTGGGGTTTCCGGGAGTTTTACAAATTTGTGATAAGTCCTTTTTAACTGTTTCAACATTGATTCCGGTGATGTCGCTAATTTGCGGAGCAGTGATATATTTTGCGCCTTCATCGACGAGTCTACGGGAAATTGTTAAGTAGATTGGTACTCGATACACTAAGTTTTTGGAGATGCTTTTTGGTTTAGTATTCATAAACGAACCTCTTTCAATATGGAAAAATTTCTCTATTATTTATAAGTATATAATATATCGGTAAAAAAATATAGAAAAGTTGCAATTAATGCAACTATTTTATTTGGAAAAAATTTCTATAGATATTTCTTGAGTTCGTTAACTAAAGTTTGAGCAGATCGTTGGTGGGTCGTGTAAGAAGCGTGATTATTTGCTCCAGCTAGATCCCCATTTGAACCAACATCTTCAATAACAACAACATGAAGATATTGTTGGTCACTTTCCGAGAACTGGGCAATGACTTGGGAAGCAGCGTTTCCATTTAAACTTCCTGCGGTCATTGTCCACATAATGTGGGCATTTGGATGGTCTTTACGGAATTTCAGTATAAGGTTTGCAACTTGTGTTTTGAAGGCTCTCACTTTTTCTTCTTTATCAAAACCAGATGTTTTATTAATGACCGCACTATAATCGTTTCCGCCGGCACTATGTCCAGTAACCCCAATCCGTGTTTTATCAACATAGGGATATACTTCGGGATTATCATAAATATAATTAATTAAATCAAAAGAACCATAACCTTCAACCGTGGCAATGGCTGAACCTTGAAGTCCACGTGAAGAAGTACTATCACCTTGCGAATAAGGATCGATATAAATTACTACATAACCACGGCGAGCAAATTCCAAAGCAAGATGTCCTTGCGTTTCGCGTGAACGTTGAAAGCCCGGGATAACAATAAGAAGTGGTGCCTTTTCATCTTCGGTTACTTTCTTTGGTTTATAAAGGTCATAAGTAACTTTTTGATCATCACGCGCATTAAAGACGACCGTTGAAACTTCGACCTTTCCCCAGTCACTTTGAATTAAACTGGCAAATAATGATGAAATTAATATGGTAAAAAGTAATGAAATAGCCCATATTCCTGATTTTCCTAATTTTGAAAGGAAGGTTTTAAACTTGTTTGGTATAACGACATTGTTTTCCATAAAGAAGCCCCTATAAATTATTTTTAGATATGAAAGCGCTTATCTAATTTATATTATAGAAGGTAAAAAAGTAGATTCAACTTGGACTATGTATAAAATATTTATAGGTTATAAACTAAATTTATATGTTTCGATTATTTTTAAGGTTTTTGAAGTAGTTTAGAAACTCGATTGCCCCTTTATGAAGCATCGTGTCTTTTTGCCAAATCAGGCCAACGGATAGTTTAAGTGGAGAAGATAAAGGGATGCCCACAAGTGAATCATCACGCGGATCAATTAGTTCTTTCATTAAAAAAGC
>CALAWM010000100.1 GCA_937895315.1 uncultured Caryophanales bacterium
GTTGTTATTACCGGTAAATTTACAAACTATTCACGGGATGAACTAACCGCATTACTTGAAAGTCTAGGCGCAAAAGTATCAGGAAGTGTTAGTGCCAAAACTAGTTTAGTGGTCGCTGGTGAAGATGCGGGTAGTAAACTAACGAAAGCCCAAAGTCTTAATATCAATATATTAAATGAAGAACAATTGATGGAGCTTTTAGCAAAAGCGTGATATATTACAAGCGAGGTTTATGATGGATAAAAAACTTATTAATGAATTAGCAAGCGAATTATACATTTCGCTCACCCCTGAAGAAGAACAAGAATTCTTAAAAGAATTCGATTATTTTCTTAAACAAGCGGCTTTATTAGCGGACATTGAAAATATTGATGAAACAAAACCTTTGGTTTTCCCGCTGAATGTCGAAAGAACATATTTACGGGAAGATGAACCTGAAGAAACATTACCAGTTAACGAGATCTTAAGTAACTCCAAAAATGCCAAAGATGGTTTTGTGGTTATTCCAAAGGTGGTGAAATAATATGAGTCACCTAAATTTAACAATTGCGGAATTACATGCTTTATATGTAAGTGGATTAACAACCCCTCTTAACGTTGTAAATGAAGTAATTTCTGCCTTAGAAAAAGACGAAAACAACATTTTAGAACAAACAATGTATGAAGAAGCGCGTATTTTTGCCGCGTCATTAAAAGAAGTAGAAATTGATAACTTACTTTGGGGAATTCCTTTCCTTGTCAAAGATAATATCGCCACAAAAGGGGTTGAAACAACCGGAAGTACCAACATTTTAAACGGATATGTTTCCCTATTTGATGCCGAAGTCATTAAAAGATTAAAAGATCAAAAAGCCATTCCAATTGCCAAAACAACTATGGATGAACTTGGGATGGGTGGCAAAGGAATGACCGGCCATAAAGGGATAACCATAAACCCATATTCTAAAGATAAATTACGGATTGTCGGTGGTTCAAGTAGCGGAAGCGCAAGTGGAGTCGCTAGTGGTTATGTCCCATTTGCCTTAGCAAGTGATACCGGAGACTCAATTCGAAAACCTGCAAGTCTTGCTGGTCTTGTCGGTTTTAAACCAACATGGGGTGAATTATCGCGTTATGGTTTATTCGCCTTTATGCCAACCCTCGATCATCTTGGCTTCTTTTCTAGAAGTGTTTATGACGCAAGTATATTATATGAATCAATGCGGGGTTATGATCCTAAAGACTTCACTTCAAATAATAACCAAAACCATGTAAATAGTCTTGAAACATTAAGCAAACCATTAAAAGACCGCAAAATTGCTGTAATTGAACCGGTTTTTGCAAGGTTAAGAAACGAAGCGGTTATCAGTGAATTTAATAATCTTGTGCAAAAATTAGAGGAAGCGGGAGCAACTGTTATCTTTGTTTCATTTGACGAAAAACTTTTAAAGGCAATTTTACCGACATACTTAATTTTAAGTTGTAGTGAATCAACGGCAAGTAACGCCAGTTTATCGGGCATTAATTTTGGCAATAAAAAAGAGGGATCAAGTTATGAAGAAATTGTGCTTAATACCCGAACTGAAGGTTTTACCAAGCGGATTAAGTTTCGGTTTTTACTAGGTGATTATTCTTTAGGTAAAAATAATCGTCATGCATTCTATGAAAGAGCGCAAAAAGCCCGGGCACTTATTGTTAAAGCCGTCAATGAAGTACTCGATGATTTTGATGTAATCATGCTTCCGGCCGCGCCAAGTCATGCCCCTGTTCTTAATAAAGTCGATGAACCAAATAGTGAAATCGAAAATAACTACTTAGCAATCGGTAATTTAGGCGGATTTCCATCCCTCACAATTCCTTTTGCCCTTGATAAGGGGTTACCACTAGGAATTAATATTACTGGTAAAGTTTTTGATGATCATACCGTTTTAAGTGTCGGCTACCAAATCGAACAAATTACCAATCTATATAACTTACATGCGGGGCAAAGATAATGAAATACGAAGTAATTATTGGATTAGAAATCCACGTTGAAACCAAAACTAAAACAAAGATGTTCTCCGGGGCATCAAGTAATTTTGAATCTCCCGCGAACACCAATGTCAGTGTGATTGATATGGCCTTCCCCGGGACAATGCCAGCCGTTAATAAAAAAGCAGTTGAAAATGCCATTATGTTATCGAGTGCATTAAATATGACAATTGATCATGAATTACATTTTGATCGAAAGAATTATTTTTATAGCGACCTACCGAAAGGTTTTCAAATTACCCAAGAAAGACGGCCAATTGGCAGCAATGGTTATATCGAAATTGCTTTAGAAAATGGCACCAAACGTATTAATATTGAAAGACTACATATGGAAGAAGATACCGCTAAACAAATTCACCTGGCGGAGTTCACCCTTATTGATTATAATCGCGCTGGTTTACCGCTTGTGGAAATAGTTACTAAACCGGACATTCGAAGTGGTGAAGAAGCGATGGCATTTGTCGAAGCAATCCGTGAAATTGTTACTTTTACCGGAGTAAGTGACGGAAAAATGGAAGAAGGGTCATTACGTTGTGACGTAAACATTTCCTTAAGACCAATCGGCAGTCAAAAATTTGGCACCAAAGTTGAAGTTAAAAACTTAAACTCAATTTCCAATATCGGGAAAGTAATTGACGCAGAAATTAAACGGCAAAGTAAACTTTTAGACGAAGGTTCCATCATTCTTAGTGAAACAAGACGATATGACGAAACCCTTAAAGATACGGTTTTGATGCGTCTTAAAGATAATGCGATTGATTATAAATACTTTCCCGATGGCAATATTGCTCCAATAACGCTTCACGAAGAGTATGTGCAAAAAGTAATCAAAGGTATGCCAGAATTACCAAATACAAAACGGGAACGTTACAAAAACGCCTTCAAACTTAATAACCATGAAATAAATATCATCCTTCAATCCAAAGATCTAACGCTTTATTTTGATGAAGGAACGCTTGTTACTAAAAACTATAAAACGCTTATCAATTTCATCATTGGTGAACTTAGTGCCTACCTTAATAAAGAAGGAAAAACATTGAAAGATATCGCATTAACCCCGCAAAACCTTGCTAAATTAGTCGATTTAGTAAGTGAAGGTAAATTATCTAACGCCCAAGCTAGAGAAGTATTTGGCCATATTGTTATGACAAATATTGATCCCGAAACGAAAGCCAAAGAGTTGAACTTGGTCCAAGTTAGCGACACTGATTTTATTTTAAAAGTGATTAATGAAGTAATCGACGAAAATCTTAGTGTCATCGACGATATTAAAAACGGCAAAGATCGAGCAATGGGCTTCCTTGTTGGTCAAGTAATGAAAAAGACCGGGGGAAAAGTTAATCCTGCCCTTGCCAGTTCATTAATGAAACAAGAAATAAACAAACGATAAAGAAGTGGGTGTTCCTTGCCTAACCACCCCGTAAAAACAAGGAGAATAAATGAAAAAACTATTAGTCCGAAGAATTACCGATAACGCTCTTGTGGCGGCACTCTATTACATTATTACGATTCTTTTAGCAGGAGCGGCCTTTAATGATATTCAGTTTCGGATTGCTGAAGTCTTTATCTTCCTAGTGTTTTTTCGGAAAGACTTTATTATCGGCGTAACCCTTGGCTGTTTACTCGCCAACTTCCATAGCCCCTTATGGCCGTGGGATCCAATCTTTGGGACCCTAGCAACATTATTAAGCGCTGTCTTTGTGGCATATAGTAAAAATATGGTGATGGGTATTATTTATCCAACAATTATTAACGCGTTTGTTGTTGGCACCATGCTGCACTTTGTGCTTGAAGCGCCCTTATTACCGACTATCGGTTTAGTGGCAATTGGTGAAGCGGCCGTATTAATTCTTGGCTATATGTTATTCAAATTATTAAGTAATAAACCGGCATTTTTAAACCTTATAATGGCGACAAATAAAGAAGAAGAGGACAAAAAAGATGAATAAACCCCCAGTATATATTGAAATTCTCCATGAGTGTAAGCAAAGCGGAGCCCGTTATGGTTATTTACATACTCCACACGGTAAAGTTGAGATTCCAATGTTTATGCCAGTTGGGACCCTTGCTAACGTAAAAACAATAACTCCTGAAGAAATTAAAGCAATTGGTAGCGGAGTCATTCTTAGCAATACTTATCATCTTTCCTTACGCCCCGGCACTGATATTGTCGAAAAGGCGGGCGGAGTTCATAAATTCATGAATTATGACGGACCAATGCTTACCGACTCTGGCGGCTTCCAAGTCTTTTCTTTATCCCAAAACCGGAAGATTACCGAAGAAGGTGTGACTTTTCGTTCGCATTTAGACGGCAAAAAACTCTTTTTCTCCCCCGAAGTGGCTATTAAATATCAAGAACAAATCGGTGCGGATATCATTATGTCATTTGATGAATGTATCCATTATCCGGCTGATTATGAATACGTTAAACGGAGCACCGAACGAACAATTCGCTGGGCCAAAAGAGGAAAAGATGCCCATACAAGAAGTGATCAAGCCCTTTTTGGTATTGTTCAGGGTGGAGAATATGAAGACTTACGAAAATATAGTGCAGAAGAAACGGTAAAACTTGATTTTCCTGGTTATGCCATCGGCGGAACAAGTATCGGAGAACCAAAAGATGTCTTCATTAAAATGGTTGATTATTCTGTCCCTTATTTACCAAAAGATAAACCTCGTTACCTAATGGGGATTGGCTCGATAGATATGATTTTAGAAGGGATTGCCCGCGGTGTTGATATGTTTGATTGTGTACTCCCCACGAGAATTGCAAGACATGGTTCTTTATTTACTAAAACAGGACGCTTAAATATTCGGAAAGCGGAGTATAAAGAAGATTTCACCCCGCTTGATAGCACATGTGATTGTTATACTTGTCAAAACTTTACGAGGGCATATTTAAGACATCTTTATGTTAGTCAAGAAGCCCTTGCGCAACGGTTATTATCAATTCATAACTTACGGTTTTTAATTAAACTTGTCGAAGATGCCAGAGTCGCAATTAAAGAAGATCGTTTCCTTGATTTTAAAGAAGAAGCCTTAAAACTTTTTGGCGATGAAAGAGGTTTTTAATGGATGTAAATTTATTTGATTTTTATCTTCCTGAAGAATTAATCGCGCAAAAACCAAGTGAATTACGACAAAATGCCCGTCTTTTAGTTTTAAATAAAGATGAAAAAACGATTGTTGATGAACATTTTTATGACATAACAAAGTACTTTAATAAAGGTGATGTCTTAGTTCTTAATAACACAAAAGTAATCCCTGCTAGATTACGCGGGGTGAAAGTTCCAACCGGCGCCCACATTGAAACGATCCTTTTAAAAGCACTCCCGGACGATCATTATGAAGTGCTCATTGGTAATGCCAAAGCCTTTAAAGTCGGCAACATTGTAAGTTTTGGTGATGGCCTTTTACTGATGGAATGTATTGAGAAAAAAGATGAAGGAATTCACATTGTTAAGTTTAAATATGATGGTATTTTTCTTGAAATATTAGATAAAGTGGGGACAATGCCGCTTCCTCCATACATCAAAGATGACAGTGCAAAATATGCAAGATACCAAACAGTTTTTGCGAAAATTCCTGGAAGCGCGGCCGCCCCGACTGCAGGCTTTCATTTCACAACCGAAATATTAGATATTTTACGTAATATTGGGGTTGAAATTTTAGAAGTCACTTTGCATATTGGCTTAGGCACTTTTAAACCCGTCAGTGTTCAAGACACAAAAGATCATGTAATGCACTATGAAACCTATGAAATATGTGAAGAAGTAGCCACGAAACTAAATGTTGCCTTGAAAGAAAAAAGACGAATCATTAGTGTTGGTACGACCGCCACAAGAACACTTGAGGCCAATTACTTAAAATATAATAAAATTGTAGCGACGAACGAAGCCACGAATCTTTTTATTACCCCTGGTTCAAAGTTTAATGTGATCAGTGCCCTAATTACCAACTTTCATTTACCGAAATCAACGCTTATTATGCTCGTCAGCGCTTTCGCTGATCGTGAATATATTTTAAAAGCTTATAATCACGCCGTAAAAGAAAAATATCGCTTTTTCTCCTTTGGTGATGTAATGTATATATATGGACAAAATTAATTATTACAACGTTTCGCTTGAAGAAATTGAAAAGTTCAAGAATCTCGACAAGAAACCACGCCTTGCCCTCCACGCTTGCTGCGCCCCTTGTTCAAGTCATACTCTGGAGTTTGTAACCCAATTTTTTGATGTTACGATCGTTTATGAAAATAGCAATATTTACCCTGAAAAAGAGTTTTTAATTCGCCGTAATGAAGTCGAATGGTTCGTGGGCGAGTTTAATAAACGCAATAATCGCGATGTAAAAGTTGTATTTTTGCCTTATGATCACGAAGGATATATGGCGAGTTTAAGACATCTCGCAAACGATAAAGAAGGGGGCGAACGGTGCAAATTATGTTACGCTAAACATATTGAAGATGCCCTTAAATGGGGCAGTGAACACGGCTTTGAATATGCCTCCACCACCCTTACTATTTCCCGGCAAAAAAACTCTCAAGTCATTAATGAAGTGGCTAAAGAAGTCGCCCCAAAATATCCAAATATAAAATATTTTTATAGTGATTTCAAGAAAAAAGGCGGCCAAGAACGCGTGCAACAACTAAAAAAAGAATATAACCTCTATCAACAAAAATATTGTGGTTGTGAATATAGTTATCGCGACACAGTTCTCCAAAATAATGGTCAAAAAGAAGACCAAAATCACTAATATTTCACGAATTTTAGTCAAAAACACGTAAAAATGACAACAACTGGAACCGCTTGCAAAAGTGGTTTTTTTCACGATTTTTAGGCAAAAATTATTGTTTTCCATTTTCGGTTTTTTGCCATCGTTTTTGCCCTTATATATAAAAAGTGTGTTTTTTATGTGTTTATCGTTGACATATAGTGATGGTTTTAGTATTATTTAGCAAGTTAATGGTCGCGATGAAATGCGAGGTTGCCGATACACCTACAAGCGTTGTCATGAAGTGTAAGCGGGGAATTCGCAGTGAGCGTCCACTAACAACCTGTAGATGTAAGGAGGAAAATAATTCATGGCAGGAAAAAACAAAATCCGGGTTCGACTCCAAAGTTACGACCACACGCTACTTGATCAAGCAGTAGCCAAGATCGTTGAACAAGCAGTCGAAAGTGGTGCCAAGGTCATTGGACCCATTCCGCTCCCAACACAAAGAGAAGTGTTCACGGTGTTAAGAGCGGTCCACAAGTACAAAGATGCGCGTGAGCAATTCGAAATTAGAACACACAAAAGATTGATCGATATTACCGACCCAACGAAAAAGACAATCGAATTCTTACGGAAATTCGAACTCCCAAGTGGTGTCGACATCGATATTAAGATTTAGGAGGTAGAGAAATGAAAGCAATTATTGGCCGCAAAATTGGCATGACCCAAGTATTCACGCAAGATGGCTCCATCTACCCCGTAACAGTCGTTGAAGTCTTACCAAACGTTGTCACCCAAGTGAAAACAGTGGAAAAAGATGGCTACAACGCCATTCAAGTCGGATACGAAGACAAAAAACCAAGTCGGGTAAATAAGCCACAAAAAGGCATATTCGAAAAAGCAGGAGTCACCCCAAAATACGAATTACACGAATTACAAGGTGATGAAATGCAAAACTACGCTCTCGGAAGTGAAATCAAAGTTGATATCTTCTCCGCTGGCGAAATCGTTGACGTTGTTGGCACAAGTAAGGGACATGGGTTCACCGGTCCAGTCAAACGTCACAATTACCATATCGGACCAAAAGCCCACGGTTCTGGTTACCACCGCGGTGTCGGTAGTATGGCTAACGTCGGACGTATCCAAAGAGTTGTCCCAGGCAAGAAAATGGCTGGACACATGGGTCACGAACGCGTAACCATCTTAAACTTACTCGTCGTCGACGTGTTAAAAGACAAAAATGCCATCTTAATTAAAGGTGCATTACCAGGTCCAAAATACTCAATTGTCAAAATTAGAAGTGCATTGAAAGAACAATTACACAAAAAAGAAGTAAAAGAACTCTTAAACCGCACTAACGCAGAATAGAAACGGAGGAGACTGTTATGGCAAATGAAAAAGTAAAAGCAATCTCTTATCCGGTGGTTAACGCAAGCGGCGAAAAAGTCGGCACCATGAAACTTGCCGGAGAAGTATTCGGGGTTGAAGTCCACGAAGACGTCCTCCATCAAGCAGTTGTCACTTATCTCGCCAACCGTCGTCAAGCAACCAGCAAAACAAAAGATCGCTCAGAAGTAAGCGGTGGTGGTAAAAAACCATGGCGGCAAAAAGGTACAGGACGTGCCCGTGCCGGTAGTAGCCGTTCCCCAATCTGGGTTGGTGGTGGCGTTGTGTTTGGACCAACCGGCGAACAAAACTACAAACTCTCAATGAACAAGAAAGCCCACGCCTTAGCCTTAAGAAGTGCGCTCTCCTTGAAAGTTAAAGAAAAAGCCTTCATCGTCATTGATGAAGCACTCGAAGTTGAACCAAAAACAAAAGAAGCGGCAAACCTTCTTAAAACCATTGGTGCAACTGGCAAAGTCTTATTAATAAGTGATGACAACAAAAACTTATTACTCGCGACCCAAAACTTACCTAACGTCCAACGCGTTAGCCAAGATAACGTCGCCGTCTATGACTTATTAAATGCTGATCAAATCGTAATCGAAAAAGCAACACTTGTTGCGTTCACAGGAGGGCTACGCTAATGGCAACTAGAAAACCAACAAAAAAAGCGGAACAAAAGTTACTTGTTAAAAAAGCAACCATCGCCCAATTTGATCTCATCGTCCGTCCTATCATTACTGAAAAGACCATGGCGCTCATGCAAGATCAAAACAAAGTTACGATTGAAGTACCAAAATCCGCAAACAAAGACGCAATTAAAGACGCATTCGAAGCTGTCTTCAATGTCACCGTTACTGATGTCAAAGTCATTAACACCACTGGCAAGAAAACCCGGAGAGGCGGCCGCTATGAAGGCACCATCCCCGCAGTTAAAAAAGCAATTGTCACAGTAAAAGAAGGTCAAGCAATCGACCTCTTCAAAGAATAAAGACGGGAAGGAGAAACATTATGGCAATTAGAAAATATAAACCGACAACTCCCTCACGTCGGGCTATGACAAACTCAACGTTTGAACAAATTACCAAAACGACCCCTGAAAAAAGTCTCTTAGTCGAACTTAAGAAAACAGGCGGCCGGAACAACATGGGTAAAATCACCACCCGGCATATCGGTGGTGGCCACAAACGGAAATATCGTGTCATCGACTTCAAACGGAATAAAGATGGTGTCGTAGGCACTGTCGCCGCGGTCGAATACGATCCAAACCGTAACGCAAACATCGCCCTCATCCATTACGTTGATGGCGAAAAACGTTACATCTTACACCCCCAAACCTTAGCAGTAGGCGCGAAAGTCGTCTCTGGCGATAACGTCGACATCCAAGTCGGAAACGCGATGCCCTTAGAAAACATTCCAGAAGGTACTGTTGTCCACAACGTCGAATTATCTCCTGGTAAAGGCGGACAAATCGCCCGCGCTGCTGGTACAAGCGTACAAGTATTAGGACGTGAAGGCAAATACGCCATCTTACGTCTTCAATCCGGTGAAGTTCGCAAAATCTTACTAACATGCCGCGCGACAATCGGGGCGGTTGGTAACGAAGACTTCAACTTAATCAACTTAGGTAAAGCTGGAAAAAGCCGCTGGAAAGGCGTTCGCCCAACAGTTCGTGGCTCGGTCATGAACCCAGTTGATCACCCACACGGTGGTGGTGAAGGTAAATCACCAATTGGTAAAGACGCTCCAAGAACCCCATGGGGTAAACGCGCTCTTGGTGTAAAAACCCGGAAAACAAATAAAAAATCGACACAATTAATTATTCGTCGTCGGAAACAAAAATAAGGAGTGAGGAAAAATGGCAAGAAGTTTGAAAAAAGGTCCATTCGCAGATGAACATCTCTTAAAAAAAGTGGACGCCCTCAATAAAGTCAATAAAAAACAAATTCTTAAAACTTGGTCACGCAGATCCACCATCTTCCCATCCTTCGTCGGTCACACCTTCGCAGTGTATAACGGCAAGGAACACATTACAGTGTATGTGACTGAAGATATGGTCGGCCACAAGTTAGGCGAATTCGCCCCGACCAGAACTTACAAAGGACATACCGGTCACACGGCAGAAGATAAAGCCGCCGCGGCCCAAAAGAAACGGTAGGTAATGTATGGCAAGAGTTAGTAAACCAAAAACAACAGCAAAAAAGGTCGAAGCACCAAAACCTGTTAAAGAAAAACCAGTCGTTACCGAAGCCCGCGCGATTAGTAGAAGCGTAGGCGTTACCCCACGGAAAATGCGCTTAGTCGCCGACATCGTGCGCGGTAAAAATGTTAGTGATGCCGTAGCCTTATTACTCAATGTGAATAAAGCTGCCAGCGTCCCGCTTCGTAAAACCATCGAAAGTGCGGCCGCTAACGCCATCAACAACCACGGATTCAAAGAAGAAGCGCTCTACATCAGCGAACTGCAAATCAATGATTCCATCAAAATGTAAAGATATCGCCCCCGCGCTAAAGGAAGCGCCGCCGGCATTATCAAACGGACGAGCACCATCGTCGTCAAAGTAAAAGAAAGAGCGTAAAGGAGGAAAAGTAATGGGACAAAAAGTTAATCCAAACGGACTAAGATATGGCGTCTACCGCAACTGGAATAGTCGCTGGTTCGCCAAAAACAAAGATTTCGCTACCTTCCTTCATGAAGATATTAAGATTCGGGAATTTCTTACCACCGAACTTAAAGAAGCACTCTTAAGCCATGTGGAAATTGAACGCATTAATACCTTCGAAAGTGGTTATAGTGTTGTCGTCAGTGTCCACGTTGCCCGTGTTGGGGTCGTCATTGGCCAACAAGGTGAACGCGTTAAAGCCTTAACTACCCGTTTAGCGGCACTCGTCAAAACTGGTGACTTAAAACTTAACGTCGTTGAAGTTAAAAACCCTGATCTAAACGCCAGCCTTGTCGCTCAAGACATCGCCAAACAATTAGAACAAAGAGGTTCCTTCCGTATCGTGCAAAAAAGAACAATTCAAAGAGTTCGTCGCGCCGGTGCCAAAGGAATTAAAACATTAGTAGGCGGCCGCTTAAACGGTGCCGAAATTGCTCGCCGTGAAGGTTATAAAGAAGGAATTATTCCGCTACATACCTTACGGAGTGATATTGATTACGCCCACGCCGAAGCCCACACCACATACGGACGCCTTGGTGTCAAAGTGTGGATTTGCCGCGGCGAATACGACTTAAATAAGGAAAGGGGAGAATAATTATGTTACAACCAAAACGTACTAAATATCGTCGTCCCCAACGCTTAAGTTATGAAGGACTTACCAAAGGTGGGGCAAACGTCGACTTTGGTGAATTCGGCCTTCAAGCTTTAGAAGGTGCCTACATCACCAACCGGCAAATCGAAAGTGCCCGTATCGTGCTTGCTAGTTACACCAAACGGGTTGGTAAAATCTGGATCAGAATTTACCCCCACTTAGCTAAAACCAAAAAACCAGCCGAAGTTCGGATGGGTAGTGGTAAAGGTAGTCCAGAAGCATGGGTTGCCGTCGTCAAGAAAAATCGCATCATGTTTGAAATCGGTGGAGTTAAAGAAGAAATCGCCAGAGAAGCATTACGCTTAGCAGGCTTCAAACTCCCAATCAAAACAAGAGTTGTCCAAAAAGGTAAGGAGGAATAAGCATGAAAATTAAAGATATTCGCGCCTTAAGTGTGAATGAGCTAAACGATAAAGTTTATGCCTTAAAAGAAGAATTATTCCACTTACGTCGTAAACAAGCCGTGGGCCAACTTGAAAATGGTTCACAAATTACTAGAGTTCGTAAAGATATCGCCCGCGTATATACAGTATTACGCGAACGTGAACTCGGGATTAAATAAGGAGCACTAAGAATATGGAAACAAATAGACAAACACGCGCCGTCTTCGACGGAGTCGTCATCAGCGCTAAAATGGATAAAACAATTACCGTCTTAGTCGAAACTTATAAAAGACACCCAAAATATGGCAAACGCGTCAAATATCGTAAAAAATATTACGCTCATGATGAAACCAACGTCGCCAAAGAAGGAGACATTGTCCGCATCATGGCTGCTCGCCCACTTAGTGCTACCAAACGTTGGCGCTTAGTGAAAGTGTTAGCCCTTGCCGAACTCACCCTTGAAGATATTCAAGAAGAAACAGCGAAGGAGGAGTAGTATGATTCAAGTAGAAACAAACGTCATCGTCGCCGACAATAGCGGTGCTCGCTTAGGACGCGTCATCCGCCTCTATGGTGGTAGTGTCCGGCGCACAAGTACAATCGGAGATGTTGTCTTAATCGCTGTCAAACAAGCAACCCCAAACTCGAAAGTTAAAAAAGGCGACATGGCCAAAGCCATCATCGTCCGCACCAAAAAAGGCGTCTTACGCAGTGATGGTAGCAAAATTAGCTTCGATGATAACGCTGTCGTCATTATTAATAACGATGGCAACATGATTGGAACCCGGGTCTTCGGGCCAGTCGCTCGCGAATTACGTGAAAAAGGTGAAGGCGCAATGAAAATTGTCTCGCTTGCACCGGAAGTATTATAGGAGGCACCCAGTATGTTAATTAAAAAAGGTGATAAAGTCATCGTCATTACGGGCGCGGACAAAGGAAAAACCGGAGTCGTCCAACGGGCGTATCCAAAACTTGAAAAAGTCGTGGTCGAAGGTGTCAACGTTAAGAAAAAACACAAGAAACCAACGCAAAACAACCCAGAAGGAAGCATCTTAGAGGTCTACGCACCAATTCACGTTAGTAACGTTGCCCTCATCGATCCAAAAACGAAGAAAGCAACCCGGGTTGGTATTAAAGAAGTGAAAGGTCAAAAAGTTCGCTACGCTAAAAAAAGTGGCGAAGTAATTAAATAGGAGGGGCATCATGGCTGAAGAAAAAGCAAAAAAAGCAGTAGCAAAAGAAACTGATGCTACCACCAAAAAGGCGCCGGCCAAAAAAGCGGCACCGAAAAAAGAAGTGACCGAAAAGGTTGAAGAAACTGCACCTAAAACTGCGAAGAAAACAACCGCTAAAAAGGAAACCGCTCCGGAAGTAAAAGAAGTGGCGGCTCCTAAAAAAGAAGCAGTGAAAGAAGTCACTAAAGAAAAAGAAGTCAAAAAAGAAGTTAAAAAAGCTAAAGAAGCATATAAACACACCAAAAAAGCTTCAAACAACCGCGTCGTAAAACATTACGAAGAAGTTGTTGTCAAAGCCTTAATGGAAAAATTCAAATATACTTCCGTCATGCAAGTCCCAAAACTTAATAAAATTGTTATCAACATGGGCGTTGGCGACGCGACTGGTAACGCTAAGTTACTTGAAGACGCCGTCAAAGAATTAACTTTAATTGCTGGTCAAAAACCAGTCATCACCCTTGCCAAGAAAAGTGAAGCGAGCTTCAAACTTCGGGAAGGTCAAGCCATCGGAACTAAAGTTGACTTACGTGGTGAAAGAATGTATGACTTCTTCGAAAAGTTAATAAGTATCGCGCTCCCACGTGTGCGTGACTTCCGCGGAGTGAGCAAAAACTCCTTCGACGGACATGGTAACTACACCCTTGGGGTTAAAGAACAATTAATCTTCGCGGAAATTGACTTTGATCTCATTAATAAAATTCGCGGTATGGACGTAGTCATTGTTACAACCGCCAAAACGGATGCCGAAGCTTACGAATTACTAAGCTTACTCGGAATGCCGTTTCAACGCTAAGGAGGGAATATGGCAAAAACTAGTAAAAAAGTAGCGCAACAAAGAACGCCTAAATTCAAAGTTAGAGCGTATAGTCGCTGTGCAAGATGTGGTCGTCCACATAGTGTCTACAAAAAGTTTGGCGTATGCCGTATCTGCTTACGCGAACTTGCCTATAATGGCGAAATTCCTGGCATGAAAAAGGCCAGCTGGTAAGGAGGAGCAACAATATGAGTATGACAGATCCAATTGCAGATATGCTTACAAGAATTCGCAATGCAAATGCCTTAAATCACGAAGCTGTTGCAATGCCGAGCAATAAAAGTAAAGTCCAAATCGCGAAGATTTTAAAAGAAGAAGGTTTCATCGTTGATTACGTCGTCAGTGGCGATGTGAAAAAAGTTTTAACCTTAGTCTTAAAATATGGACCAAAAGGTGAAAAAGTAATTTCTGGTTTAAAAAGAATTTCAAAACCTGGATTACGGGTTACCACGACAAGCGATAAATTACC
>CALAWM010000101.1 GCA_937895315.1 uncultured Caryophanales bacterium
TATTAAATGCAGCGTGGAATTTAAAAAAAGTGTCCACGTTCTATTTAATTGAGCCATGAAAATGATGGGTTGCCCCATCATTTTTTATTTCTTCTAATTACTTTTTTATTTTCTAAACATTACTTTTTCACTGCTAAACATTAAGGTTAAGAAGTACACCCCAAGGCTTGTGACGGCAATATTTGTCACAATGGTAATAAGGAATGGCCAGATAAGGAATTCCCCGCTGAAAAGCAGTAATAAGATGTTGATTGAGTTAAAGATCGGGATGAAATAAAGGAAGGGGTTAGTGACCGCACTACCAAACATACTTGTTAACCCGACAACCATAATTAAGATCATTAAAGGCGCGGCTAAACCGTTGGCTTCTTTAATGGATTTGGCAAAGGCGCTAACTAAGGAAATAAGCATAATAAAGATTAAGACCGTACTAATTAATACTAAGAAGAGTAATAAGTAGGTGGTAATTGGATAAACACTTAAATCAACATTACCGCCACTACCGCCCATTAGTTTTGGCAAAGATAGCATAACGCCAATAAAACTTGAAGTTGCGCTTACCATAGCTACAATACTTAAAGCAATAATTTTTCCTAAAGCAATCGTGCTTCTTTTGACGGGGGTAATCAGTAAACTAGCAATTGTTCCCCGCTCTTTTTCGCCAGCAATACTTTCCGGCGCGACCGCCATTGAGCCACTAAATAGGAAGGTAATTAGTAAGAAGGGGAGAAGTCCCGTAACAATCATCATACTAATATCGCCGCTTGTTGAATGGTCGACAGGGGCAACTTTAAAAGGTTGTAAGATGGCATTTAAATGCGTGCTATAGGCTTGGTATAAATTAAGACTTGGCATATTCCCGGCATTATAATGGAACGTAACAATCGCCGGATCATTTGGATCATTAGCCGCTACTTTTGCTTCAAAATTAATGTCATATATTACATATAAATCAATTTTTTTCTCAGCGATTTGTGTTTCAATATCTGCGGGTGTTCTTTCTAAATAAACATAATTTTCACCGGTTAAAGCCGGGAAATCATAACTACTGTCGGTTGGTTTATTTTCAACCCGTAACGTATAAGTATGACCTTGGTCAGTGGTGACATTTTTCATGACGTCGCCCATTAAAGTATAAACTCCAAAGATCATGATACCCGGGAGAATAAGAGCCATCAGCATCCGTTTGTCGGTAAAGAAACGTTTAAGTTCTTTTTTAATAATGGTCCATAAGTTTTTCATTAGAGGCTACCTCGCACTTTCTCATATTCTAAGAAGAAGCGTTCTTCTAAAGAATTCGGAACACTAAAGTTTGTCATTGGTTCTTCAAAAATAAGTTTCCCGTCAATAATAACGCCGACCCGGTCACATATTCTTTCGACAAGTGAGAAGATGTGGGTTGAAAGGATAATCGTTTTTCCTTCATTTTTTAAGGCAAGTAAGAAGTCAATCACTGTTTTGGCGGTAATGACGTCTAAGCCGTTGGTCGGTTCATCAAAGATAATGATTTTCGGATCATGCACAATACTTATAACTAGTGAAACTTTTTGTTTCATCCCGGTTGATAAATCACTAATTTTTACTTCTTTAAATTCGCTGACCCCAAATTGATCAAAGAGTCGATCTTTCCGCTCTTTGGCCACTTGCGGATCAACTTTATGAAGACTAGCAAAGTAATCAAATAAGTAGTTAGGAGTGAAGAAGTCATCAAGTTTTAATTCACTAGTAAGAAAACCGATTTGGCTTCGAACTTTGGCCGGTTCTTTGGTAATGCTAAAGCCATTGACGAGTACTTCTCCCTCTTCTTTTTTAATTAATGTGGAAATAATACGTAAGGCCGTAGTTTTTCCGGCGCCGTTTGGTCCTAAAAGACCATATATCTCCCCTTCATATGCATTAAAGGAGAGGTCGTCCACCGCGACTCTTTTCTTGGTTGCGGTCTTTTCAATCTTTTGTTGTTTTTTCGATAGATTGAAGGTTTTTGTAATATTTTGAACTTGTAAAATTGGTTCCATAATACCTCCTGCCTAACTTATTATACATGAGGAAAATGGCTTCTTTTACTTTATAGTAAAAAATATTGTATGTTTTTTAGTGTTATGATTATAGTATGAATTACCTAAGTTTATTTAGTGGACAGTTCCCTTTTATCCTTTTTGCGCTTTTAGTTACTTTAATTGTCGAGTCGTTAGTCTACTTTTTTGCCCTTAAAAAATCACTTAAGTTTTTACTAACAATTTTCATCATGAATATCGTCCTTAACGTTTCAATGAATACGTTTTTACTTCTTACTAAAAGTGAAGGAACATACTATTTATTACTTTTAGGGTTTGAAATATTAACCATCATTATTGAAGCGCTTATTATTGGTCTTATGTTTAAGATTAAGTTTAAAAGTGCCTTAAGTACGAGTTTTCTCGCGAATTTTTTAAGTTTTGTAATAGGGACCGGCTTTTATGCTTTTAATATTATTGATAAAGAAAAAGGGCCCAATTTTTGGACCCTTATCATCTTTTCAATGATTACCTTATTGGTTTTCGGCTTGCTTTCTTTTCTTCCGTTTAACAAGGACGACCGTAAGGATAATAAGCGGAACGATGATGGCGAGGAGGATGAGACCGCCGACGATGAGGAAGAAGCGGACTAAGGCATTAATAAAGTTGGAAATACCACTTTCTCGGCCTTGAATGAAGTTAATTTCAACAATTTCTATATCGGCGAAATTCATATCGACATCACTATAAAAGCCGAAATCACTGTTACGAGGAATTGATCCAGTGAAGGTATTTCCGGCATATTTATAAGTAACAACCGCTTGATAGAAAACATTAGTTTTTAGCCCGGTGATATCGGCAAGGAAAGTATATTTATAAGCGGTCCGACCGAGGCGGGTTGTGGCTTCACTACTTTCCGTTTTAGTAAATTCCCGGATATTTTCATAAGTAATACCAGTAGCGGGGGCTTGATAAGCCTTTACTTTTAGTTTTGGAGTCACAATTTGTGTATTATAAGTAAAAGTAATTTCGCGTGATTCATTTTGTCTTAAAATGTCGCCACTAAGGCTACTATTATAATAATCACCAACGATATTTGTATCATCGTAAATATTAATATCTTCAATCGGCACGAATTGGGTACCAGTATTGGTAATGGTTGTGGTGTACGTATACTTGTATGTTATTGGATCTTGGGTTTCGACAAATGCTGTATTTGTAAAACTTGTATAATCATTTGGTAAAGGATAGGGGGCAGGAGAATTGGCCATCAGTAATGGTAAGAGAAGAACAAGACTTGTCGCAAGGACTTTTAGTTTTTTCATATTTATACCTCCACTTTCATTATATGGGTAAAAAGGAATATCGAGTTAATACTTTGCTTTGCCCATACTTCGATGGTGTTAATTATAACAAAATAGGAGATTTAAAAGAAAAAACAATAAATTAGAGAAGACACTTAATCACGTTGTAAAATATCATTATTATTTGCTATAATACATTAGCGCTTCCATAGCCAAGTGGTAAGGCAATTGACTGCAACTCAATGACCGTTGGTTCAAATCCGACTGGAAGCTCCAAAAAAATCTTTGCTTGGTAAGTAATTAGCGGCAAAAACAACGATAAAACGCCCATTTCGGGCGTTTTTCATTATATATACGATGTTTGGTGTAAATTCATTTTTCGGAGAATGAACTGATACCAAAAAGTTGTACTTTATAATTTATAATGAATATGTTGGAGGTACAACAAATGAAGAAAAAGAAAAACAAGCGTCTATGGAGCGGAGAATTCAAACTTAAAGTAGTGATGGACATTATAAAAAATGAGTTATCATATAGTGAAGCAGCGAGAAAATACAATCTATATTTATCAAGCGGAACGCTAAATGATACACTACCAGGAAGATGGGTATATCAATATAAGATGCATGGAAAAGAAAGGTTTTTCCAAACTCCAAAGGATTACCGCAAGAAGCCAATACGAGAATTTCAAAAAATGAGTAAAGAGGTATCAGAAGATTTGGAGTTAAAAGTTAAACACTTAGAAATGGAACTAGAATACACAAAAAAGCTCATAGCCTTAGTTCAAAAGAATACGCAACTAACAAAGAAAAATATCAAGTCATAAAAGAACTAAGGCATAAATATAATTTAAAGGATTTACTTAGTGTCTCAAAACTACCAAAGTCAGTATATTATTACTACGAAAACAAAAAAGAATCTAAAAAATATGACAAAATAAAAGTGTACATAGAAGATATACATTTTGCCAGCAATAAAACATATGGATATAGAAGAATAAAAATGGCATTAAAAAATTTTTACAAAGTAAAACTAGCATATAAGACTGTTAGGAAATTAATGAAAGAACTTCATATCATATGTAAGGTAAGGAAAAGGAAATATAGATATATAAGTCAAATAACAAATAAAATAGTCCCTAACATATTAAATAGAAACTTTAAAAGTGATAAACCAAACAAGATGTGGGTAACAGACGTTACTGAATTTAGAGTTAATAGAAAGAGATTATATTTATCAGTCATACAAGATTTATATAATGGAGAAATCAAAGGATATCAGATATCAAGAAATCAAAATCAACAGATGATACTACTCTCTATTAAGAAGGCAACTAATCCAAATGATGACTTATCAGATTTACTTATACATTCAGATCAAGGTATAATTTATCAGACACCAAAATACCGCAATTATTTGAAGAAATCTAGCATTAGACAGTCTATGAGCAGACAAGGAAACTGTTATGACAATGCAGTGGTTGAAAGTTTCTTTGGGAGTTTGAAATGTGAAACTATTTACCTTCAGAAAGTGAGAACTTTAAAAGATTTAATAAAGACTATAGATGATTACATTTACTTCTATAATAATGATAGAATCAAGCTTACTTTAGGTGGATATTCCCCTGTTCAATATAGACTAATGAATAGTTAATGTGATATAATCTGCATAGATACAAAAGTACAAGAAAAAGGAACCAGTTCACAAACGCCGTAGAGAATGAAAATAACAGAGGGCGTTTAGTAATCGGAAATATAGATATATTAGATTTTAGTTAAGGAGGATAATTAAGTGAAAATAAAAAAATATTTAATGTTATTGTTTGCTATTCCTTTTCTCTCTCTTACATCATGTCGAGATTTCAACAAAGGAGATTGTACTGAATTTGAATTCATAATTGAGAAACAAGTTATGAAAATCGATGAAACGCAAAAGGTTTATCTATCTACAACTTGTAAAATATCCGATGGTTCACTTTTTGTTTTTACAATAGCAGATGAAAAAATTTTAATTTTTGATGAGCAAACACTGACTATCACTGCTATTGCGGTTGGCAAATCTGACTTCACTGTGCGATTTACAGAATATCCAGACGTTGTTCAAACAAAGTCAATAACTGTTATAAAATCGTAAATATAAGTTTATGTGCCCTCACATACGATTAAAATTCCACTATCCCTCGGTAAATGGAAGTATAATCAGTAAAGTTTATAGTTATTAAAGGAGAGATAGTAAAAAGAAAAATTAACAAGCACAACAATTCTTTTAATGAATGCAATAACTACAGTTTGTGAAGTCATTACAAGGAAGATGGAATACTTTATAAGGAAACTCACAGACCTTACAAGGAAAACAAAGGAAAAATAAAAAAGCGCTGAATTTAGCGTAAAAAGGAACCGATCAGAGATGGTTGGTTCTTTTTTTGTATGCTCTGAGCCAACCCATAGCAATAAATGATAGGCGGTAGAATGCAAATGAGCTGGTTTTCAACCTACTGCAAAAGCAGTGCGAGAAATATTCGTAGTTCCTCTTACTTTAAGACTTATGAAGCGAGGACTCTTGATGCGAAAGGATATTTACCAAAGATGGAAAGCTGATGGAACAGTACAAGCAAAACTAAAACTAATTAAAGACCTTGCCAGTCGTTCGTGTGGAATGGGCGTTATTGCAAGTCAACTTGGCATTGCTGAAAATACGCTTTATTCGATGCGTAAGAAATATAAAACCGTCGACCAAGCATATCTTGACGGCCGAAACTTACTTAAAAAAAGTTTGCTCGAAAAGATGTATGAACGGGCTATGGGGTTAACGATCACAAACGAAGACCAAATAATCGAACAAACACCAACTGGTACAAAAAAGAAAATCATTATTACAGGAATGGAAACCCATGTATGTGTTTTTCAAACAGTTAGAGATCTACTTGCTCGTAATTATCAGGTGTTTGTGGTAGGTGACGCTGTATGTTCTCGTACAAA
>CALAWM010000102.1 GCA_937895315.1 uncultured Caryophanales bacterium
AGCATCAACCGTTGGCGTCCCTTTAGAAAATTCGTTTGTCCTTAAAAATGGGGAAACGCTTGAACTTCGAAACGGCAAAGTAACAAGAGGACGTAGTTTCCCGGTCGCCGATATTTATTTAGATGGAAATTCGACCGAAGGAATGAGTAAAGCCGTCTTAACTGACCGGCGCCAACTTAACCAAGACGGAATGGTCACAGTTTTAATCGCGGTTGATCCGAAAAGTAATAAACTTCTCGTTCCCGCCGAACTTTATAGTCGCGGCTTTATAAGTTGGAGTGTTAGTAATCTTTTACCAAAAGCCGAAGCCCATATCAACAAAGTACTTACCAAGTTATATTCAGAAAAAACAACGACCTTTGGAGAAGTTAAAAACATTGTTCGTGATGAATTAGAACCGTTTTTCCTAGAAATGACCGGAAGAAAACCAATGATTATTCCTGTTATTATGTCGAAGGTGGCTTAATATGTTTATCCTTGCCTCTAAATCACCGCGGCGCCAAGAATTATTAAAACTCATTGTTAAAGATTTTAAAATTATGGTCCCCGATATTGATGAAAACATGAGTGTCAGTATTCCAAGTGATACCGCCAAAATTATTTCAAAATTTAAAGCCTATAAAATATTTGCCGATAATCCCACAGCTACCGTTTTAGCGTGTGACACCATTGTCGTGATTGAAGGTGAATTATTAGGGAAACCAAAAAACGCCGAAGATGCCTATCGGATGTTACGGAAATTAAGCGGTAAAAAACATCATGTTATAAGTGGTTTTACTTTATTAAGTCCCAACTTAGAAATAAATAAAAATATCGTCACCGAAGTCTATTTTAATACGCTTAGTGACGAAACAATTGAAGCATATATTAATACTGGTTCCCCGTTTGATAAAGCCGGGGCTTATGGTATTCAAGATGAAAATTTTAATTTAGTAAGTCGAATTAAAGGTAGTTATTATAATGTCATGGGTCTTCCTGTTGAGGCATTACGGAAGGTTATCAAATAGACTTGCGACTTCTTTATTCACTAATAAGACAAGTTTAGATTGCATCACAATAACACGGTCCACGCCGTGTTTTTTTAGTTCTAGCAAGGCTTGGATCTTTTAAAGACACTGTTAATCTTGATCCCCGGAGAGTGACTTCTAAAATGTTTTCATTCCCGCCGAGAAGGGAGATAAAATGCTCTTTGTTAACGGAATGTTCTTCAACTTTTTCTTCTTTTTTTAAGCGCGGAATAAAAAGGAAAAAAAGAACAAGAACGATGATTACCGAAAAAATGGTTAAAGCGATAAATAAGCCGTAATTGCTTAGAAATTCATTAAAAGTCATATATTATCCTCCAAGGAATGTTTCGTTTAGTATAGTGGTATACGGCCGGTCATCACGGTGCATAATCTTTACTTTTTTATTACTTAAAAATACTTTAATGGTAAAGGGGGCGTCACTAAGTTTTTTCGTCAAACTATCATAGCCAAAGAAAGTAAAAGCATTTTCCCCTTTAAAAGTTAAAATATCTTTCTCGCCAATAATTAAAGGATTAACTAGGGGGCGATAAACACTATTGGCAATTGGAGCAATCTTTGTGTATTCAAGAAGGGGTAAATCACGATTAATAATTGCGCCACCCAGTGATTTGTTATAACCACTGCTTCCAAGTTGGGTCGCAACTAGTACTCCATTCCCGCGATATTTTTCTAAGAGGTCATTATTTAAAGAGACATCAAGCACTAAAGTATGGTGAATATTTTCAATCCGCACTTCATTCACGGCATAAAAATTACGTTTCTTGTTATTTTGAGTAATTTCCGCTTTAACAAGTCGATAACTATTAAAATTACATTTTTCTTCTTTAATTTTTGTGAAGACCATTTCTAAATCACTCGGCCGAAAATCGGCAAAAAACCCTAAGGAACCAGTGTGAATCCCGACAAAATTAATATCTTTCAATTTACGAAGATGTAAATGGACGGCTTTAAGAAAAGTGCCGTCGCCCCCGATTGAAAAAACATATTCAGGATGATCATTATCTTCAATAAAACCAAAACGTTTCGCTAACGCCATTAAGGTTTTAGCGACTTCTTCACTTTGCGTATCTTCACGCACAATTACACGATATTTTATTCCCATAACTTTATAAATCTTCCTTTATATTGTATCATAATGATAGATTGAGGTAATAAAGATGGCAACAAGTATTGAAATTGAAGCAAAAGCACTATTAACAAGAGATGAATATAACAAAGTTCTCGCCCATTTTATGTTAGATGTGGCTGATGGCTATATCCAAAAAAACTATTATATTGATACCGAAAACCGTGATTTACGGAAGTTAGGATTAAGTCTTCGGATTCGGAAATTAAATGGCTATATCATGCAATTTAAACTACCGATGGCCGAGGGACTCCTTGAAAAATCACAAAACTTAGTCCGGGAACAATTTGATCTTTTCCAAAAAAAGCAAGAATTCCCCGAAGGTGATATTAGTGATTTTATCGAAAGTTTATACATTAATCCTAAAGATTTAAAAATCATTGCTAGTTTATCAACCTTACGGATTGAAAAAGAATACGAAGATCTCACTTTAGCGATTGATGAAAATCGTTATGGCGAAAATCAAGACTATGAATTAGAAATGGAAGCAACTTCGATGCAAAAAGCCCGGACATTACTCAAAAAGATTTGTGACGAAGTCGGCATTCCATATAAAGAAAACTTAGATAGTAAACAAAAAAGAGCAATTAATGCTCTTTCTTCACCAAAATAATTATTGATAATTAGTTATTCAATATCGCAATCATCGCCTTCACAGGCTTCAAAATCGGCTGGTTTTGCCATTAATTCTTCTTCCATCTGGGCGCGTCTTTCGCGTGGGATGAAAGTCATTATTTCTTCACTGTTATAACCAACTTGGATCCGATGGGTATCAACCATTATCGGTCTTTTTAACACTGATGGATTTTCTTTAATGAATTTGACAACTTCACTCATTGTTAGGCTGTTGATATCAATATCCTTTTCCTTAATAACTTTACTTCGTGTGGAAATTATATCTTCAGTCCCATTTTCGGACTTATAAAGTATTTCCTTGAGTTCTTCTTCAGTTAAAGCAGCAGAAAAAATATTATGTTCTTCGTATGGAATCTGTTGTTCATCAAACCATTGTTTGACTTTTCGACACGAAGAACAACTAGGTGATGTATAAATTTTAATCATGTGTACCTCCTTGTTTTCGCGTCTTTAATATATCTTATTTAAAGGGTAATTGCAATACCTTTTTTGAATGAAAGCGCAAAACCCGCCATTGTTGATAAAAAGTGTCAATTAGATTATAATTTCATAGGAGATATTTTATTATGCGTGTATTAAGTGGAATTAAACCTACGGGTAAACTAACTTTAGGTAACTACATTGGGGCCTTAAAGAACTTTGCAAAGTATCAAAATGAAAATGAAGTGTTTATTTTCATCGCCGACTTGCATGCTTTAACATTACCAATTGACCCCGAAGAATTACGAAATAACATCAAACTCATTACTGCTTTCTATTTAGCGGCCGGTCTTGATCCCGAAAAAGTTACTATTTTCAAACAAAGTGACGTCAGCGCCCATGCTGAATTAAACTGCATTTTACAAAACTATTTGTATATGGGTGAACTTAACCGAATGACCCAATTCAAAGAAAAAAGTCAAACGATGGATAATAATGCCATTGGTTTAGGTTTATTTACTTACCCAGTCTTAATGGCGAGCGATATTTTACTTTATGAAGCTAATAAAGTCCCGGTTGGTGAAGATCAAGTTCAACACGTTGAAATAACCCGTGACCTTGTTAATCGCTTTAATAATCGTTACGGCAAAATATTAGTAATGCCTGAACCCGAAATTGCCAAAGTTGGAAAACGGATTATGTCCCTTAGTGAGCCGACGAAGAAAATGAGTAAAAGTGAAAATGATAAAGGCGACATCTTCTTAATCGATGATCTTAGTGTTATTCGCAAAAAGATTATGAGTGCGGTTACTGATTCCGGGAGTGAAATAAAAGTTGATATTGAAAATAAACCAGGAATTACCAATTTATTAACAATTTATGCAGCTTTAAAAGATATTAGTCTTGAAGCGGCCGAACTAGAATTTAAAGATGCACGTTATGGTGACTTTAAAAAAGCGGTGGCAGAAACCGTTATCAATATCATTGGTCCCTTCCAAGAACGCGCCCGTAAAGTTATTGAAAGTGGCGAAGTTGACCGTGTCTTAAACGAAGGCGCAATTAAAGCCGCGAAGGTTGCTAACATTACCTTACATAAAGTACAGAAAGCAGTAGGATTAAAATAGAAATGGACAAATACTTAATTGCCCTTGATTTAGATGGCACACTTTTAACTGACGACAAAAAAATTACCCCAAAAACTAGGGACTATTTAAATGCTTTAAGTCGGGATGGCCATCACATTGTCATTGCCACCGGACGGCCGTTACGTGCCGCTTATGCTTATCAACAAGAACTAGGCGTCAACGCACCAATCGTCTCTTATAATGGCGCATTATCGTCTTTCCCAGGCAATAACAACTTCCCTAAACGGGTCCGAACTTTTGACCGCAATGTGTTACGGCAAATTGTGACGGAAATCGGCTATGAAATACTTGGCAATTTAATGGTTGAAACCGAAGAACACGTTTATTTATTACGTCATGATGAAGAATTAAATACGTTCTTCTGGAATGATCGGGGCATAATTCATTACGGTGATCCCTTCTCTAAACTTGAGGAAGATCCTTTAACCCTCATCTTCTTATTTAATAACTTAAATGATGAAATGCGGGACTGTGTTCGTAAAGTTATCGCCAAATTTCCAGGTTACTATATTCGCTTCTGGCATTTATCAGGTTATGCCGAACTATATCAAGATTTTTCCACCAAAAAAGAAGGTATTGAACATATTGCAAAATACCTAAATGTTCCACATTCTCACATTATTGCTGCGGGCGATGCCGAAAATGATAAGGAAATGCTAGGGTGGGCAAATCACAGTATTTGGATGATTAACGGTGTCCAAAGTGTTCGAGATTATGCAAAAATGACCACCACTGAAGATAACAACAATGATGGTCTTGTTAGTGCAATTAAAAGAGTAATTAAATAAAGTGCGCTTTTAAATCGTTACTTAAAACTTCAAGGAGCGCTTGCGCTTCTTTTTTATTATCACTGATGATTCCAAAGTAAATTTTGCACTTTGGTTCGGTACCACTTGGGCGAATGGAAATGGTGGTCCCACCTTCTAAGTAATAACGTAATACATCACTTTGCGGAAGCGTTAAAGGCGTAACTTTGTCACCTTCAAAACTTTTGCTAACTAAGTAGTCATCACGTTTGATAACTTTAAGACCAGCAATTTCTGTGAGGGGATTATTACGTAAATTAGTTAACTTATCATGCATATCCTTTTGCCCTGCAGCCCCGGGAAAAGCAATCGATTTGGTAATGTCTAAATGATAGCCATATTTCGCATATAGTTCATCTAAAACAACATCTAGTGTTTTACCTTGTAAGTGATAATATAAAGCCATTTCGCTATATAGGACCAAAGCTTGAATGGCATCTTTATCACGCACAAAAGGTGCGGCTAAAAGACCATAACTTTCTTCATAGCCAAAGAAGAAATTATCTTCATTATTCAGGTCATCAAGCGCGAGTTGAGCGCCAATGTATTTAAAGCCCGTTAAGAATTCTTTTACTTTTAAACCGTAATTTCGGGCAACTTTTGGACCAAGTGTTCCGGTGACAATCGTTGTATATAAGTACTTTCCTTCAATCTTTTCGCCTAATTCTAGGGCTGATTTGCAAAGATAATCAAGCAAAAGTGCGGCGCTTTCATTACCAGTTAGGTAATCAAAGTTACCTTCTTTATTACGAGAGACAATTCCTAAGCGGTCGGCATCAGGGTCGGTTGTAATAATAAGTTGCGCTCCTGTTGCCCGCGCATTTTTAATCGCTTCAATATAGGCATCTTTTTCTTCGGGATTAGGACTTTTAGTGTTTTTAAAGTTAGGATCAGGATCCATTTGATCTTGGACCGGAACGACATCATAACCAATAACATTGAGGGCACGCATTCCTAATTTACGGCCGGTGCCATGTTGTGGACTAAAGACAATACGGAAACCATTCTTTGGTTGATCACGGCGTAGTTGGATTCTCATTACTTTCGCAAAATATGTTAATTCAACATCATCACTTAAGAGCGCATAATTATTTTGCACTTCGCCAAGTTTGATATCAAGAAAGTCTGGAAGTTTTTTAATTTCGGCGAGTAAAAGATCAACTTTATCAGGGGTTAGTTGTGCCCCCGTTTGATCATATACCTTAAACCCGTTGTAGGTTTTCGGATTATGGGAAGCGGTAATAACAATACCGCCGATTGCATTAAGGTGACGCACTGCATAGCTTAATAATGGCGTTGGTTTAAGTTCATCAAATAAAAAGGTTTTAATACCAAGACTCCGTAAGGCATGACTTGCTTCATTTGTAAACTCTTTATTCATATGACGGTTATCATAAGCAATAACTACTCCACGCGTTTTAGCGTCTTCAAAATGTTTCACTAAATAGTGCCCAAAGCCTAACGCCGCTTTACGAATTGTAAATATATTAAGACGGTTCGTGCCGGCACCTAAAAGACCACGCATTCCGGCTGTCCCAAATTCAACATCTTGATAAAAAGCATCAGTTTTCGCTTTTTCACTCATGTTTTTTAATTCACGTAATAACTTCTTTGGCATTTCACTATGATTTAGCCAAGTTTCATAAAGTTGTTCAATATTTCTCATCCTTACTCTCCTAAAATTTTTCTTAATTGTCGGCTGTTATCAGCGATGAGGGTTTTTCCGTTTAAGTTATCAAGCGGACTACTTAAATGAGTGAAGGTTAAGGAATATGCATTTAACGCTAGGGGGAGATTTTCTTTCTTTCCATACTTTGTATCACCAACAATTGGGTGACCAATACTTTGCATATGGACGCGGATTTGGTGTTGACGCCCCGTTAAAAGGTGGACTTCTAATAATGATTTATCTAGAGTCTCATGTAACACCCGATAAAATGTTGTTGCTTCACGTCCCTCGTCGCTTACAACAACTTTTCCTCGTTCTTTTAAAAGTGACTTATTAATCGTCCCTTCACATTGATTAAGTTTACCATAAACTACGGTGTGATACACTCGTTTGACCATGTTTTCCCCGATAAAAGCGTTTGCAAGAATTTGGTGGACATTTTGTTTCTTGGCAAAAACAACAATTCCATCGGTTTCTTGGTCAATGCGTGATACTGGAGAAGGTATGTATCCTCGTTCTTTTTCGTTGAACTCGCCCTTACTTTGTAAGTAAGTCAAGATCATATTTGTCAAAGTAACGTCTTTTTCTAAAATTGAAGGGTGGACTAGTAATCCACTTGGTTTATGAACAGCAATAATATTTTCATCTTCATAAATCAATTTAAAGGTTGGGGCAATTTCTTTAAAAGTATAGGGAACAAAGAATTCTTCGGCTTGGGCTTCGGTGACATAAATGAAAACGGTGTCACCTTCTTGTAACTGGTAATCACAATTCACTTTTTTATTATTGACGCGAACATCCTTAGTTCTTAATAATTTGTAGATAAGATTCTCGGGTGCGGTCGGCATTATTTTTTTAAGATACTTATCAACCCTTTGAAAAGCATCTTTGTCACTCACAAAAAAAGACATTTTTATCATATCTTTATTTTAACAAATAAAAAGGTTTAATATGTTATTATTAGTAATGGAGTTTAAAAAGAATAAATGTTTAGAGAAATAGGTGCTTACCCTCCAGCAGGAATGTTCTCCCTAGGACACTTCATCTTACTATTCATCTTTGGTGGATTAGGCATTCTTTTCTATTACTTAACGAAAAAGTGGACCAAAGAAAAGATGATGATTTTCTTTAAGGTCTTTTCTTTAGTACTTTTAGCGATGGAAATATTTAAGATTATATGGAATATTAGTGTATATAAAATATCCCATGAAACTTTAAACCGTTTTATTCCTCTTTATTATTGTTCGATCTTCCTTTATGCCTTCTTAATTCTTTCATGGGGTAAAGGACGCTTTGGAAAATCGGCGATGGTTTGGATGACTTACGGCGGTATTATCGCCGGCGTTGCCTTTTTAATGTATCCCTCCAGTTCTTTAATTTTCTATCCCGCCTTTCATTTCTTGTCATTACATTCCATCTTCTTCCATGTTGCTTTAGTGCTTATTGGTACCATTATTATTAAAAAAGAGTTTTATATACCAAGTCGAAAAGATTTTATGACCTTTGTATACTTCTCATTAGCCTTCATGATTCCAGCCTTTATCTTTAATAAAATATTTGGTACGAATCTGATGTTCCTTGAAGAACCTATTGCCATTTATATCTTTACTCGGATCCAAGAATTTTCACCAATTGTATTTCAATTTGTCATGTTCTTTGCCCAATTATTCTTACCATTTTTATTCACTCACCTAATTTTCCTCTTCTTTAGCCAGAAAACAAAATTCAAAGTTTACCAAAATGAGGAAAAACATGAGGAAATATCGACAAGCGACCATTAAGTTGCTATAATTACCACTGCACGGAGAAATACCCAAGTGGCTGAAGGGGCTGGCTTGGAAAGCTAGTAGACGTGTAACAGCGTGCGAGGGTTCAAATCCCTCTTTCTCCGCCATCAATAAAAAGTAGACTTGATCTTGTTATCAGGTCTTTTTTTAAAATAAAAAATTAATGTTTTAATTGTATAAAGACAATATGGGTTTATAAAAGTAAACATAATCTCCCACAATGTTCATAAAAGTAAACATCTATGATACAATTGTTCCGGAGATAATAAAATATGGCAATTAATTACAAAGGATTATTTAAGATACTTGAGGAGAGGAAAATAAGTCTTACGGACATGTCCGATGATTTAAAACTTTCTTCAGTAACAAGAGCAAAATTTCGCAAAGGGGAATATGTGTCACTTCAGACGTTAGAGGCCATTTGCAAGTACTTATCTGTTAATGTAAACGATATCTTCGCTTTTGAAACACCAAATACTCCTTCAATTTTATATACAAGACTAAAGGAAGAAATGGATCATAGAATTAAGGGTGGTATTTATCACGAAACACAAATCTTAATGACTTATAATTCAAACCATATTGAAGGAAGCATACTCACCCATCAACAAACCCGCTATATATTTGAAACCAACACAATCGGTTTGGATAAAGATCATACAATTAATATTGATGATTTAATTGAAACGCAAAACCACTTTCGTTGCATTGATTACATGATTAAATGTGCATTAGAACCTCTTTCAGAATCACTCATAAAAGACCTCTATCGTATCTTAAAAACCGGTACGAGTGACGCAAAACTTGACTGGTTTAACGTTGGGGAGTATAAAAAACGACCAAATACCGTCGGCGGCATTGAAACAACAAGCCCCGATAATGTTCATAAAGAAATGTCTTCGTTAATTGGTAGATATGAAACTAAAACAAATTTCACGTTCGAAGATATTATTCATTTTCATTACGAGTTTGAATCAATTCACCCCTTCCAAGATGGGAATGGGCGCGTTGGTCGTTTAATTGCTTTTAAAGAATGTCTTCGTCATGGACTGATCCCGTTCACCATTGATGATTCTTTAAAAATGTTCTACTACCGCGGTCTAAAAATGTGGAAAACCGAAAAAGGCTATTTACTAGAGACATGCTTAGCGGGGCAAGATAAATATAAAAGATTGTTAGATACATTTGCAATCAATTATCCTCACTCTTAATGAGTGAGTTTTTTTATGATTATTTATCATTTCTCGGTATTATTATACCGAATAGATATATAATATAGTCATGACAGATGTAACCAATAAAAAATTAATGATTATCAGCGGTGCCACAAGCACGCTTGGTAAATTGGCGATTGAAAAATATCGAAATATTTTTGATTTATTATTACTTGATATTGAAATTAATAAACTTAAAAAAGTACAAAGCCAACTAGCCCCAAATGCCTCTATTTTAGGTTTTGATATTACAAGTACTGTCAGTCAAAGCAATCTAAACAAAACCCTGCAAAAACGCGATGGATTTGACTATTTCTTACATTTTTCAGAGGTTGGTCCCGATGTTTTGGATATTTCTTATATCTATAAAGTAAATTTAATCGGCACTAGAGTATTATTTAATACCTTATATCCGCATATCCATAAGGATGGTGTAGTAATTAATCTTAGTGCCACTAGCGCATATCTGACCCCCATTCCCGCTGGCGTATTTCCTCTTTTAAACGACCCGCTTCGGAAAACATTTCTTGATGAAATTGTCCCCCTAACCAAGGATGCAGCCCTTGCTTATGGATGGGCAAAATTCGGTGCAGCATGTTTTACCAAACGGGACAGCGGAAAATGGGGGTTGAAGAAAGCATCCTTAATTAACATCTTTCCTGATCACACAAAATCACTTAACATAGCAAATATGAGCGAAAATTGTAAAGAATTATATCAAGCTTTACAATATAACACTGGAGTCCCACTATCTAAGGAACATCTTCTTACCTTTATTGATGACTTACTAAATAGTAACAAGACCTTAAACGGAGTAAATATTATCCTTGGTAACTTTGAAAATACGCCAAACGGACAAGAACTTTAATTAGGCAAAGCCCTTATTCAATAGATTAATGACTTAATGGTATAATTACGATATGCGTAAGATGAAAATTTTTATCATAGGAATAACCGGCTTACTTGGCAGCGAAAGCGCCCGGGCTTTACATAAAGATGGCCACACTATAAGCGGACTTACCTATAATGGCACACCAAGCGGACTTAATCTGCCCGACGATATCAAAATTTATACGGGTGATTATGTCAATATGGATGAAAGTGAATTAGTCCGACTTTTAAAATTGCAAGATGCCCTCATTTTTGCCGCCGGGATCGATGAAAGGGTAAAGACAAAACCACCCGCCCTTGATAAATTCAATAAATATAATGTTCATGCCCTTGAACGTATTTTGAAAATCGCTAAAGAAAACGGCGTTAAACATACCGTCATCTTAGGATCTTACTTCACCTATTTTAATGAAGCTAGACCGAAACTAAAACTTGCCGAAAATCATCCATATATCCAAAGTCGACTCCTCCAAAAAGAGATGGCTTTTAGTTATAGTGACGAAAACTTTGATGTCGCTTTACTGGAATTACCATATATTTTCGGCATTCAAGAAGGTAGAAAACCAGTGTGGACATTCCTCATTGAAATGATCCATAAGATGGGAAAAATAACTTATTATCCCCGGGGCGGGAGTGCGATGGTCACTGTCCGTCAAGTTGGCGAAGCAGTTAAAGGCGCGCTTTATCTAAATAAAGGCGCAAAAGCATATCCGATTAGTTACTACAACTTATCGTGGGATGAAATGCTTAAGGTCATGCATCAAGCAATTGGCCAACCAAAACGTACAATAATTCATGTGCCAAAGTTTATCTATAAAAGAGTGATGGCTTATATTTATAAAAAAGAACTTAAACGGGGTTTTGAAGGTGGTCTAAACTTAGGTAAGTTTGCGATTATGCATTGTTCAAAGCAATATATAAGTGACGAAACCGCGAAACTTTTAGGGGTAACCCCTGATGATATACTAAAAGCAATATATGATAGTGCCTTACTAAGCGATGAAATTATTCGCCAAAATAAAAACGTCGTAGAAATGAAAATAACTGAATAAGGAGAAAGTTATGTTAGAACTCCGTAATCTTAGTCGTTATTATAAACAAAAGAAAGGACCGACTGTTAAGGCACTTGACGGCATTAATTTAACGATTAATGAACGGGGCATGATTTTCGTACTAGGAAAGTCAGGCAGCGGCAAATCAACTTTATTAAATGTCATCGGCGGGCTTGATAAATATACGGATGGTGATTTACTAATAAAAGGCAAATCAACTTCTACTTTCACGCAAAGTGAATTTGATAGTTATCGAAATACAATGGTTGGTTTTATCTTCCAAGAATATAATATCCTCGACGAATTCACGGTCGGGCAAAATATTGGGATCGCCCTTGAACTTCAAGGTAAAAAAGCGACAAGCGAAGCCATTAATGAAATATTAGATGTCTTAGATATGACAGGATACGCCGGACGAAAACCTAATACTTTATCGGGTGGGCAAAAACAAAGAGTCGCAATTGCCCGAGCCCTTGTCAAAAACCCAGAAATAATTATGGCTGACGAACCAACTGGAGCATTAGATAGTGCCACCGGAAAACAACTTTTTGAAACATTAAAAAAACTTTCAAAAGAAAAACTAGTTATTGTTGTAACCCATGACCATGAATTTGCTGAAATGTATGGCGACCGGATTATCGAATTTAGTGACGGAAAAATTATCCGCGATGTCTCAAAAATAGCAGGTGAAGAAAACGCTTTGGATAAAGAATTCAGCCCCGAAGGTATCACTTTTAAGGCTGGCTACCAATTAACGGATGAAGACGTCAAAGAAATTAACCGCTTTTTGGCAAATAACCGTGACAAAACGCTGGTAAAAATCCTGAATGATGAATATTCATTTAAAGACACGCCGTCCCTTAAAAGTTACCCTGATACTGATAAATTAGATTTAATTAAATCAAAATTACCCTTCAAATCCGCCCTGAAAATGGGGGCAAGTGCTTTAAAACATAAAACATTTCGGTTGGTACTTTCCATTATTTTGGCGGCGACCGCCTTTACGATGTTTGGGGTAACCGATACAATCGCAAGTTTTAAAGAGAAAAATACAGCGCTTTCAACTATGCTTAAGGTCGGAACAGAAACATCGGTTGT
>CALAWM010000103.1 GCA_937895315.1 uncultured Caryophanales bacterium
TATAATGAAATTACAATAAGGCCAAAGAGCCTAGGTGGAACTCCCGTTACGGGAGTTCATTTTTTTATAAAATTCACTTATGCAAAAAGCAAGCAATCCTAAATGAAACGGCAGCCCATTATATGTTCTCGTTACTTATCAATGAAAATCATGTAGAATGTAAATATAAAGGAAAATGTATTAATATGAATGGATTCAGGTCAAAGCTTCTTTTACTACTTTTTACACTTTTTTCAATAGGGTCATGTTCACACATAAATAGTTCACAATCTAGTTCTGAAGATGACACAGTAGCAATTAAATTTTTACAGTATGGAGTTGATGTTGAGTATAGACATGATGAAGGTACACATGTTCTTGTTTTTGATGATAATTTATTAGCAGAAAATGCTTTAATTTTTAATAAAGGGCAAAAATTATCACAAGAAGAGATATTTGAGTTACAGAGTTATAAAAAGTTGAATTATGTTGTTCCACCACTTGAACAAGGATATTTTACTTTTACTTTCTTTTATTTTGATAAAGATTTGCCGAGATCTGAAAATCAACTTACACCAGACACGGTAATTACGGATCACCTTATTTATTATTTTGGTATTATTGGATAATTGGATATCCAAAAACTCCGATTAAAAATGTCTTAATTGCAGAGTAAGATAAAGTAAAGCGTGCAAAAAGCACGTTTTTTATTTTATTTCTTCAATTGTAACTAATATTTTATCGCCTATATCTTTACCAATCTTTTGGCGGATATCTTTAAAGACACCAATGATATAACATATCGAACCATCATCATTTAATAGTCCCATATTCACAATACTACCTTGATAAATTTCACCATCAAAGGTTGCGTTGACTCTTATGCGCCCCTTACCAAACTCTTGACGAACATCATAAGGAAAAATAATATATGCCCCACCTTTACCAACTGAAGAGGCTTTGATAGTTGCATTAAACTTATAGATTTTATTTCCCATGTATAAATAATTTTAGCATGCATTTTTGACTTTCAGTTCTTTAGGAATAAGAAAAGGACAGCGGCTTAATTATCGCTGTCCCTAACTTTTAGTTTACTTAGTTGCTAGGCAAGATACCAAGCCGGTAAATACTTTTCATATTCACGAAAACCAAATACTTTAGTTTCGTGGAATTTAAGTTTTTCTTCACCGGTTACTTTGTTTTCAAAATCTTGGATTGTTTCATTCCACACGGGGAGACCACTTGTAATACCTAAGTCATGATAACCCTTTTTCGGACCAAGACCTTCCATTACAACATCGTTTGCTCCACCAAAAGTAGTGAACTTCATTGTTCCGCTATACATGTTCCAATAAACATTTAAGTTCAAGGAAATGCGCGGGATTTTATAGATTCGTTCAACGGCTTCCGCGGCGGGATGCCCACTTTTACCATCAAGGTTATAGGTGTTTGTTTGGCTTGGTCCGCCAGGAGGCGCGCCATATTGTCCGGCTCTTGAGGCGGTAATTGCGACACTATATGGATTTAATTTATCCATTAAGCCTTGATCATTGCTGCCGTGACTACCATGGTGCGATGCTTTATAAAGACTAATTTCTGGGAGTAATTCATTGTTTAAAATGTATCTTTCTCCGTTTGTGGTCAAGTCTCCAGCGGTATAAAATTTGAAATCTTTGTAGTAGAACATAATGGCAACACTTTGATCGTTTCCAGAACTCGCACTAGCGTCCGCGCCATATTGCCCGGTATTTAATACTTCAGCGTAGAAGTCTTTGGTGAAGTAATATTTTTTACTTGCACCATTAAGACCATTTACAGAATCATAAGCACTATAATAGTGGCTTCCATCTTTTTCTATCCGGTCTTTAACTACTCTTTTATAAGTGGCGCTTTCACCACCGGCAAGACCATAATCTAGAAAACTGGAAATAGAAGGAATATCTTCAACAAGCGTGGGAATAGCATCATAATGATCACCATGCCCATGGGTGGCGATTACCATATCAAGGCGGCCATCAGTGACAAGGCTATTGACGAAGGCTTTATTTTGTAAGCCATCATATACCCAGCCCCCATCAATCAACACTTCAACATTTCCTTTTTTCATGAGAATCGAATCGGCGTAGATGTGGTAAGTTTCGATAAAGTATATTTCAAGCGGATCATCACCTTCAAAGCCAAGATAGAGCGGATCATCAATTGATGTACCTTTGCCAACGCCAAGTTGTTCAACTTTTGGTTTGACATTAACAAAGATTGAAGAAGTGACACTTGCTTTAGTAAGAGCGGAGGCACTGATTAGTGTCTCCCCACTTTTTAAGGGTGTAACAGTTCCTTTTTGATCAATCGAAACGATACTTTCGTCATCCACACTCCACTTAACATCTTGCGGGGCAGTTTTCGGTAATACATTTGCCTTTAATGACTGAGTAGTACCCATTTCCATCGTTAATTCATAAATTTCCTTTGTTCCATCACTAATTTGCACACTTAAAGGTGTAACTTCGCTACTGGAAACAGGGGGTGTACTTGGATTAGGTTTTTTATTACAACCACTAATGACTAATAATCCAAACAGAAAGAAGATATAACGCTTCCGCATTAAACGACCTCTTTAAGGAGACGGATTTCGTCGATATTTACTCTTTGACCGGTGCCGGCTTTCATAATAATAGCAACACGGACATTTCCGCTTGTGCCAAGGCGAACACGATATGTATCAAGTTCAAAATGATTAATGGTGATTGTCCGTTCAAGGCCAGTCCAAGTTGCTCCATCATCAGTGGACACTTCAAACATAATTTCCATGCCTTTACGATTTGCACCATAAATTGCAGTTTTAAACTCTAAGATATTAAAATCATGAGTGTTATCTTGTAATTCAATACGTCCTGAACTTGCTTGAACGGCGTTACTTTGAATTCTAATGGCGAACTCACCAAGACGTTTATCGTTGTTATCTCCACCAATAAGGGCATTGTTTAATTGCCATTTGGCTAGCGGTGTACCTGAATCAACCATATTGTTTGTTTCTGGGACATTGTATTTTGGTTTCATAGTACTTAGACCGTAGTTTCCAACTGGACCAGCGTCTTCAAGATTAAGGGTATGGAGCGCAGTGAGTTTTGTTTCATCACTACCAAAAACACTAATAACGAAGTTTCGGGTTGCAGAACCAGTTTCTTTTGTAATTGTGACCGATAAAGTGACATCGGTTGTCAATAATGGATGAGTAACGGCTCCGCTATTACTAATAATTGCGGCATCACCACTAGTCCACACAATTGTTAAACCTTCATACCCTGCTAGTTCGGTAGGTAAGGAAATATTGGTTACACCAAGTGGTGCTGTTTCGATGATTTCTAAACTAGATATCGCGACTTCAACTTCAGTTTGCGGATCAAGGGCAGCGACCGTAATGTGTTCGGCCTTAACAATTTGTAATTGGTTTTTCGGAGTGCCATAACCAAAGGCGGACATAATCCCAATTAATGATAAGGCTGAACCAACTGGTGTGCTTTGGAATAAAGAAGTAATGGCCGCAAATTCAGTTGCCCCCGCAATATTTGGATCAACTCTTAAGTCGAATTCTTTTTCATTTACCATCACTTTGACCGTATAGGCCTTTGTGTAATTAGTAGGTAATAAACTTAAGACAGCGACATCAAGTGAAACAAACGAAGCGTGATGGGGTGCCATTTCATCTAAATTCGTTACGTCTTTGAGCGATACATTAGTAACGGGGGTGTTAATAACTTCACCTGTAACATCGACAAAATATTCAATATTTGTGATTTCCCGGGTTCCGTTATAGTTTACAAAAAAACCGCCCACCGTGTACATGTTGCCAAGTACGACTGGATATAAAGCGGCATCTTGATTATAAATATAATAACCATCAAGGTCATTTTGGATGAAATAACTTACTTTATCTTCTTTTACGTCAGTAACGTGCGTTACCTTTCCTTTTACTTTGAATGGTGTATCTTTTGGAGTACTTATGGCGACATAGTCACTATGGTTACTAAATTCCATATTTTCCCAGTCATGGGTTGGTTCAGGGACGAGTACATCGACAACTTCAAGATTGAAGGCTGCTTTGACGGTCGGAACACTAACACTTTGGGCATTAATGGTAATACTTCCTATAGCGACGCCAGTGACAAGACCATATGCACTGACTATGGCTTTCGTATCATCACTACTTGTCCAAGTGACATCTTGACTGGCGCCAGATGGTAAGACAGTCGCCCCAAGTTGTAAGGTTTTTCCTATTTCGACTTGGGTTACATTACCAACGGAAGCAATCACGATGCTTTCAGGGGTAACGACAACGGGATCAGCGGCGATAATTTTTAAGGCAAATTGTTTGGAAACGGCACTTTCGACTTTAGAAGTGGCGATTATAAAGACATTGCCTTCACCTTTAGCCGTTACTAAACCTTGATTATCAACTTCGGCTTTTTGGGCATCACTTGAAGACCAGATGACTTCCTGATTAGCGCCTTCTGGTAAAACTGTGGCGCTTAATTTTAATGTTTCATTAATTTTGATTTCATTTTTATTATTGGCGGCGTTAATGGTAATGCTTTCCGGATTAACTATTTCACCTGAAGTAACATCAGGTGGGACTTGTATCGAGGTGGACGGCTTACATCCACCTAATAAAAGCGCAAG
>CALAWM010000104.1 GCA_937895315.1 uncultured Caryophanales bacterium
TGGTGCTACGCTTGAGTACATCAAAGAAACCGGAGTCCCAATGGTTTACGCTGCAACCGGCATTAACGCTCTTTATACTCACGAAGAAGTTGGAAACCCAGTCTTCTCCGTCCAACCAATCTATCTCACTGAAGGCCGTGTCATGGCTGCCCGTGTTTTAGCCGAAACCGCCCAATTTGGCACCGTTGATAAAGTTGGTATCTTCTATACTGCAGAAGATGCTGGCCGTTCAATTCTTGCCGGGGTCGAACAACAAATGGAATTACTTGGTCGGACTACTGATTTAGTCAAATTCGAAGGTGCGCCAGACGCAACTGATTATGACTCAATCGCCACCGCCATTAAAGAATCTGGTGTTAAAGCCATTATCGGTGCTGCAAACCAAGTTCCATTTGGCAAATTCTTAGCATCCTTAGCCAAACTTGAAGTTGAACTTCCAGTTATTACTTCCTACGTTAACGCTAACGTTACCGCTATTAATAAAGATCACATTAGCCCACCCCGCCGTGTCTTCTCCAATGCATGGGTTGACGTTTATAGTCCAGACTTCACCGCTCAATATGGTGAATTTGTCAAAACTATCAATGATGCCAAAGAAGTTGGTGCCATTACTGCTGATGAACAAACCGTTGCTTTAGGTGCTGGTTTTGCCTATGCCTTAGCTGGTTACATCGCTGCCGAAACATTCCTCGCCGGCCTTAATAACTTAGGTGCTGATGATGAAATTACCTGGGAAAAATACATTGCCGCTTTAGAAAGCAAACCATTAGAATTACCATTCACCAATGGTGTTGACTTCACCGGTGGCAAACGTTGGGGTATTGACCAATTAGTCTTAACCGAACGTGTCTTTATTCCTGCTGGCGCTTTAGGCGAAGGTAGTGCAGAATATGACGGATTCGTCAAATCTGCCGATGCCGAACCAATTGATGCCATCGTTGCAAGAATTGCTAAATAATTAATCCTTATTAAGGAGGAGGGTCGCCCCTCCTCCTTTGTCGACTATTTTTTTATTAAAGGAGATAAATATATATGAATTATCAAAATAAAGTTATAACAGTTGAAGAAGCACTAAAACTTGTGAAAACCGGTGATCAAATATTTAGTGGAATGATGGCGGCCGAAGGACGTCTTTTCCTTTCTAAATTACATGAATTACCAGCCGACATTAAAGATATTCGGGTCACAAACTGTTTACCAATGTTAGATGCCCCTTTCTTTACCGAAAAAGAACATGCTTCACGCTTTAGTGTTGATAGTTGGTTTTTAAGCGGCGCTTTACGGAAAGCAATGGTTAATGGCAATATTCGCTATATCCCTAACCACCTCCATTTAGCCGCGACCGATCGTTTATCCCACGTTGAGCCTGACATTTATGTTGGAGCGGCCACATTACCGGATAAAAATGGATTTATGTCTTTATCTCTTAGTAACGTTTATGAAAAACGAATGCTTAAAAAAGCCAAAACCGTCATCTTAGAAATTAACCCTAATTTCCCAAGAACGCACGGTGACTTAGAAGTCCACGTTAATGACGTCGATTATTTAATCGAAGTAGATTATGATGTTCCGGTTTTACCTGATGGTGAATTAACCGAAAAAGACATCATAATTGGTAATTTAATTGCTGATCGGATTAACGATGGCGACTGTTTACAACTGGGGATCGGCGGGATTCCAAATGCCGTCGCCAATGCCTTAGTAAACAAAAAAGACTTAGGAGTCCATACCGAAATGTTTACGAGTGGTTTTATGAAACTATATAAAGCCGGCGCCATCAGCGGGAAATATAAGAAAACCCATCCTGGTAAAATGGTTGCATGTTTTGCCTTAGGAACAAAAGAAATGTATGACTTTATCGATGATAACCCGATGGTGCAAATCCTTGATGGTCATTACGTCAATGATCCCCATGTCATCGGCTTAAATGATAACCAAGTAAGTATTAATAGCACGATTGAAATTGACTTAACCGGACAATGTTGTAGTGAAGCGATTGGTACCCGCCAATTTAGCGGAACCGGTGGTCAAGTTGATACGGCAACTGGCGCACAAATTAGTAAAGGTGGCCGTAGTTTTATCGCCCTTTATAGTACAGCGCTCGTCCGTAATCCGCAAACTGGTGAAAGAGAAGAAGTAAGTAAAATCGTTACGACTTTAAAACCAGGAGCACCGGTGACTTTAAGTCGGAATGACGTTGATTATGTTGTTACGGAATACGGTGTTGTCCATTTAACCGGGACAACGGTTCCGGAAAGAGTCGAACTCTTAATTAGCATTGCTCATCCTAAATTCCGTGACGAACTCATGGCCGAAGCGATTAAATACGGCTTACACCCAGGTAAATAACAATGGCATTTTTTAAGTATCGCGATTATGATTTTTATTATGAAGTGCATGGCGACATGAGCCGGCCTTTCATCTTACTTAACGGGGTCATGATGTCAACCAAATCATGGACACCATTTGTCGAAGAATTTAAAGAACATAATACGCTTATTATGATTGATTTCCTTGATCAAGGTCAAAGTTCTAAGGCGAAGGAAAGTTACACTCAAGCCTTTCAAGTTGAAATGCTCAAAGCCTTTCTTGACTTTTTAAACGTAAAATCATTACCAATTGTCGGGATAAGTTACGGCGGTGAAGTTGCTTTACAATTCGCCGCGAAATATATGTCCTATGTCGAACGGCTTGTTTTACTAAATACGTGTGCCACCACGAGTCCGTGGCTTAAAGATATTGGTGAAGCGTGGAATAAAGCCGGGGCAAGTGGCGACGGTCATGCTTATTACTTAACGACTATTCCTCTTATTTATTCACCAGCTTTCTACACTAAAAACTTAGAGTGGATGAAAAAAAGAGAAGCACTTTTAACCCCCATCTTTAGTAACAAAGTCATTGTTGAAGGTTTTATCCGTTTAACAAGAAGTGCCGAGCATCATGATGTGCGGAGTGAATTAAGTAAGATTGATGTTCCAACCCTTATTATTAGTTCAAAACAAGATTATTTAACCCCAATTGAAGATCAATATTATTTAGCCGAAAAGATGCCTTGTGCCGAACATATTACGATTGAAAATGCTGGACACGCCAGTATGTATGAACGGCCCGGATTATTCGTAAGTCTCGTCCTTGGCTTCGTTAATAAGAAGGATAAGAAATACATAATTTAAACATTCATTTGAAAATTTAGTTATCATATAATCGAACTATTTTTAAAAACACTATTTAAAATTAATACTTTTAAGCGTTTCTTGTTGCAAATTTGTATATATTTTATATATAATGTCTTTGTAAAAGGCAAACTAAGAGTGATCTTAGGACGCAAAACTACAGGGTCTTATAACATAAGATAGCCAGCTGCCGCTAATATCGTGGTGCTGGCTTTTTATTTAACAAACACCGCGCATATTAATACCAAAATGTAAAGGTAGGAGTGGTAAAGAAGATGAAAAGGGAACTTAAATACAATCTTAAACTAGGTTTTATCTTTTTTTCTTTATTCCTTACTTTAGCGGCAATCACAATGTCTGGCTATGCGTGGTTTGTCTTTAATGTTCAACAACGAGTCATTAATCCTGACATTATCAATAGCGGAGACTACAAATACTCGTTTAGTTATAAAGTAAATAACGTCGCCGAAGATAGCGGACAAATTGTCTTTAATGAAATATTCCCAGGTGATGTCCATAAAAATAATATCGAAATTACTTTAACCAATGTTGACACCAAAAACTTTTTTGTCACGCTTTATCTTGATGCTCCGACCGCGAATGAAGAAATTCCTTATGTTGATAATGCTGGGAACTATTATTACCTTGGTAGTCAAATTCAAATTACGAAACTTGATGTTTTACTTAATGGTAATCCGGTGGCAAGTCCGAATGGACTTAATAAATTTTTAGTAACGACCAGTAGCAGTGATGTCCTTAAAGGGCAAAATAATAGCGTTACAACTGCCCAAACTAATATTGCTAAACTTAATCTTGTTAATGAAATATTAATTCCTGCTGGGCAAACCATTAGTCTTAATATTGATTTTACGTTCGTTGATAACGGCACAAGCCAAAATGTTTATATGGATGACTGGGCTAGTGTTGGAAAATCAATTCGCAATATTAAAGCAAGTATGCGCGGAGAAAATGTATGAAAAACTTTAAATTAAGATCATTTTTGCACACTTTTTTCACTGTTGCCCTTGTTTCACTTTTAAGTGTTGGCGTAACATACGCTTGGTATTTATCAATCTTCCATTTAATGGGGATGGAAAATAAACCCGGGAATTTAAATGCTTCTTTTGACTTTGCTCGTTATGATAAGACAAATAATACATGGGATCAAGTTGATTTAAGCGGCAATCTTGTCCTTGACTTAGGGGAAATGACGAATATTGCAACGTTACCCCCGAATAATGAACATTACTTTAAATTTAAAATGAGTGAAACGAGTAACGCCCAAGTGCTTTATAACGTTATCATCCAAGATATCAATATTTTAGTGCGCAATGAAGTGGGAACATATAACCTTCCCGAAGTCGATTATTATATGTTAAATCCGAGTCAAAACGCCTTTACCTTTTATTTTCAAATGAGTACAACCGATAATAGTAATCCAACGACAATCTTTAGTGATTATGAAAATATGCCGTCCAATAAAGTCACCGAGCGGAATCAAGGTATTTTCCCAAACTATACATCACTTGATAATTGGACCTATGTCATGATTAAACCATCCTTAAAGGAAATCCAAAATATTATTCGGCAAATTCCGGTTGAACATTCACCATATACTTTACATTTTGATATGACTTTTGCCGGGGAAGTGAGGACTGTTGATGCGTAAAAAAAGTTTAAAACCTAAATTAACAACCTTAATTGCTTTGACATTATTTTTAACCTTTGCTTTTCGAGTTACGGAAGCCGTCACCGCCTACTTTAACCGGCTTATTACTAGTAAAGTAACGCCGCAATTAAAGGTCGATATTTTATTTGGTCGTTTAGATGAAAGTATTGCCACCGGAGAATGGGGGACCGACACTAACCCATATCTTATTGAAACAACCGAACACTTAATTAACTTATATGTCTTACAAAACGGCAGTGAACGTTTTATTATTGATGAAAATAGTGTCTTCCAAGTAAGTGATCCCTTTGGTAACCCAAATTACGTTGGCGGACCAAGCGCTAATAGTCCATTTAACATGCAATCAATTGGCACCGAAGAATATCCTTTCGTCTCCAAATTCCGTGGAGTCACGACGACTGATCCAACGAAGTTTATTACCTTACCAACCGGCGAAAAGACTGATACATCGGCCCTTGGTAATTTAAAGATCAATGCTAAACCCGGACAAATTGATATTGGTTTATTTGGTAATGCCGGACCAACCGGAGCCGCCGCTGAAGCGCTACAACCGAATCAATACGTTGGCTCAATTTCTAATTTACTTTTATATAACATCCAAGTTAATACGACAAGTCAAGGAAGTTATGTTGCTGAACATAAATATAATGTGCGGAGTACCCCTTATGAAACAAACCATATGGGGATCTTAGTTGGTCACGCCCAATTTGTTAGTATTGAAAAAATTAGTGTCTATTATTCATCAACTAATAATGTCGCGCACGTGAATGCCTTTGATGTTCAAGCCGGAAGTGCGGCCAAATATACGACATCAGGTGGAATTATTGGCTTTTACAATAAAGTCGTAATTGACGGAAATCTGGAAGTTCCGGTATCAAGTGACGGCAGCAGTGACGACTTAGGTAATACTCAAGTCGGGTTAGGCCTTGGGATCGTTTACGCCGAAGACATTTGGACCTTCATGGAAAATAATACGACGGTTGGGAAACCCGCGCCCTTAGACTCATATAATCTTAAAGATACCTTTGGCCAAGAACTATATGGTCCAAATAATCCCGATGAAAAATATTTCCAAGTTGGGGTCTTTACCTTTGCCCATAGTAAAGAAGCTCGGGGCAAAGACCGTTTAGCCCGTATATGGAGCACTAGTGGTTCGAATAGTTGGACCATTGCTACTAACGGGACTGCGGGTTATGGCACCACTAACGTTAATATGGGCGCCGCTACCAAATACGTTGCAACGCGGATTACAAAAGCCCAAACCGAAACTGATACTTACGCTAACGGGGACATTGGTTATGATTACCGGCACCCGGACTATCGCTACATGGTTGTTTATGAAAGTGGCGGCGAACAATACGCTTTAATGCGTTACGGCGCGACCGCTATTGGTCAAAAAATCGAAACCAATAATTTAGTTATTCCTGATGGCGAATTAGAATTTTATACCTTTGAAACAATGACCCAAAGAAGTGCCGATACCGCTTATCCGCCTTATGAAGATGGCTGGGCATATCGTTACCATACAACTGGTGTCTTACAGTTTAAACGGGGTACAAGAACAAGTCCGGCCAACCGGCTCCAATATGCAGTATATGGGAAAGTTATTTATGATGGTGGCGTCATTCGTGAAGCTCCACGTCCGTTACGGATTAATGCCCAAAACATTCAAACAACGACCCCTACGACAAGTTTCATGGCTTCGGCGGGTTCAACCTTCGTGGAAGGGATAAGAATTGCTCCAGTAACAACCGGAAACTTCAGTCAATACTATTTACAACGGACCGGGGCAAGTGGTCGCGGTGATCCAAGTAGTTGGTGGACGACCTTTACCCCCGAAGCCGGTTTTAGTGCGATTAACTACGAACAAGGCGCAACAGCCTTTAGTCTTTATGCTGTTAGAGTCGCCAATGATTACTGGGATCCTACTAATGATCCAACCCCTACCAACTATTACTTACAAGAACGGCAACCTTTAGTCGATGCCCCTAAAAAAACATATAACACCGAAGAAAATGTCCTTTTCTATACCGGAACCCCCAATTCAACAACCCCATCAACGCGTTATGCCTATGATGTTCGTAGTATTGAGTCGCTTGGCTGGTCGGATAATAACGGCGATACGATTACCAAAGGTAGCACGGCCTTAATGATGGCTGATCCTACTTCATATTACTTTATTAGTAATCGCTTCTGGGGCGTTACTCAAGATATTCCGTCTCCTAGCGGGACAGGAACGATTAAAGTGCCGGAAGGTAGTATTGGCTTTACGGTCAACGGGACGAATGAAATAGGGACGACAGCGAAAGTATTTGTCATCGTTGCCACAGACCCGCATCAAGGGATTGATCAACTTATTACGATCAGCCGCTTTGGCAGTGGCAATAACCAAGATGATGATCGCCAAGTGTTAAGTAGTTTCGTTTTACCGCCTGCCCCGGCCATTCCGGGTGTAGGTAGTTCACCTATTTATCTAAATGATAACGGCACCAACTATACGGCATTTACGAACTTTAATACGTTATTAGTCGCTTATATCTTTGAAGTACCATCCCGCTACAACCCCACTTATTTCTTAGAAGCATCACGCGGTTGTGCGCGCTTTGTCTACTTATCAAGTGAAAGAACGGCGGCGAGTGATAATAACCCGCTTCACGAAAATGATGCGACGATTCCGCCTTTAGCAGGCGTTGATTATGTTGAATTAGGCACAACTGATCCAACCCGGATTGCCACCATTGGCAGTCCTGAATACGTTTCTAGTTTAACAATGCCTTACTTTGGTTTTAAGAGTAATCCAAACTATGTCGAAGGTAATCCGCTTAGTGATAAATATGTAATAACCCCTGTTACAGCCTATAACTTTACATATACGATAAGCAGGGCTTATAACCCCACTGAACAAAAGCATTATCTTTATATCAATGTAAATGTCGTTGGATTTTCTAGTCCGATTACCCTGGCAAACTTAAAGATTGTCCAACAAAATATGAACTTTAACTATAGTGAATGGGCTTATCTTGATGCCGTAAACTATCGTTATATTTATAGTGATGTCGTTGTCTTAAATATTAATGGCTATCACTTATATGACTTTAGAGTGTTAGAGTAAAAAAAGAGGAATCATTACGATTCCTTTTTTAATAATTTAATAAATTCCTCTTTTGGTAACGGGCGACTTAAGAAGTAGCCTTGCCCTTTAGTGATTCCGTTATTTAATAAGAAGTGGTGATGGAATGATGTTTCAATGCCTTCAGCGACTAGTGACGCATCATTGGTTTTAACGGCGTTAATAATGTTTTGATAGACAACTTGTTGATTAACGTCATTTTCGTCTTTTGGTAATAATCCTAAATCTAGTTTTACTTCATCAAAGGGGAAGATATTAAGTAAGGCAAAACTACTATGACCGACACTAAAGTCATCCATACTGATTTTAAAACCCATGGCTTTTAACGCTTTTAAGGGCGAAAGAAAATCAATGCCAATTTCAAAGTTTCGTTCGGTTACTTCAAGCATTAAGTGTTTTGGGGATACATTATATTTAGTAACGAATTTAAGCATTCTTTCCGGGGATATTTGACTTAAAGTATAAGGGGCAATATTAATTGATATTACAAAGTCATCACTTAATTAGCCGGCATATTCAAGGTCATTAATGAATTGACAGGCGTTTTGTAAGACTTTATTATCCATTTCATAAATATGACCGCGGCGTTCAAAGTTTGTAATAAAGGGTAAGGGATTATGATAACGTTCATCAATATAGAAACGGGCAAGACTTTCCGCCCCAATGACTTTATGGGTTTTTAAATCAAACTTTGGTTGGTAGAAGGAGTGGAAGTGATTTTCAATAACTTCAAGATCTAAATCTTTAATATGATCACTTAAGATCTTTGCCGTTAAATAAGCACTTGATAATACTTGGGTTCTGCTGATGTAATCAAGGCGATTGGAGTCATCAAGAATCATTAAAGCCGTATTCATTTGTTCATTTAAATGGGTGCCAACCATAAATAAGCCGAGCACTTCATGGGTGTATTTATGAATTAAGACTTTAAACATTTTAATAATGTAATTTTCATTAATGGGGGAAGGATAAAAGACTTCTTTAGTATAAGGAACATTTTTAGCAATTAATTCCATCTCATTTTTGCCGTATAAGGCATATTCATAAAGTCCGGTGATACTCCGGACATAAGTATGATCATCAATAACTCGTTTCCGTCCTAAAATATGATTTACGGCGGTGAAGGCTTCAGCGATGGT
>CALAWM010000105.1 GCA_937895315.1 uncultured Caryophanales bacterium
ATGAATGAAAAAGATGCATTTACCATTATGGAAAGTGTTCGTAAAGGAAAGGGAGTTGAAGAAGCCCTGGAAAATCGGATGCGGGTCGCCGGCATTCCTGATTTCTATATAGAATCTTGTAAAAAAATTGAATATTTATTCCCGCGTGCCCACGCGACAGCCTATGTTATCATGGCGGTCAAAGTCGCTTGGTTTAAACTTTATTACCCACTTGAATATTACGCCACATTCTTTACAATTCGCGGTGATAGTTTTGATTTAAAAACCATGATCAGTGGCGCTGATGAAATTCTTAAAGTATTAAATGAATTCCAAGAAGAAAGACAAAAACAAGAACTTAATAACCGCGATCTAAATATTATTGAAAACCTACAATTAACGCTTGAAATGCTAAATCGTGGTTATAAGTTATCAAATATTGATATATATCGAAGTATGGCTCGTGAATTTATTGTCGATAAAGAAAACAACCAAATTATTCCGCCCTTTATCGTTATTCGGGCTTTAGGAGAAGCGGCCGCTGAAAGTGTCGTGGAAGCCAGAAAGAATGGTGAATTCTTATCAATTGAAGATCTTGTTGACCGTACAAGACTTAATACTTCAAATATTGAAAACTTAAAAGAACTAGGAGCCCTTGAAGGACTCCCCGAAAGTAATCAAATTAGTCTATTCGACTTTGGTGAATGGTAAATTAATCAATAAACTTGACGATATGATAAAAGGCGTCAAGTTTTTCTTTTGCCAAGAAAACTTTATGAAATTCAGCAATAACGAGATATTTATATGCTTCAACATAGCGTTCTTTGCCCATTGTATTAGCGTTTAAATAGGCATCACTTAAGGGAATTAACACTTGATGGAAATCTAATTCAATCCCTATTTTTAATAGATCAATTTTTAGCCCTGGATTTGTTGTTAATCTTGATAAATAGACTAAATAATTAGTGATAATTTCTTTTGACGCAATATTTAAGAGCATATTAATGTAGATATTGATTACTTTGAAGTCTTTGCCGTTTTTCACGCTTTCTTCTAAAAGTAATTTGGTGGCGTAAGTAACACCAGCTTTATTCAATAGTTCAACAATATCTTGATATTCTTTTTTCATGAAGGAAGGGTTATTTTTTAGTACCCAAAGTAAAGTTAAGACTTCTTTATCCTTAACCCCTTTTGCAATGCCTTTTTTAATTTCATCATGCGACAAATCATTATTAAGGAAAAGGGTAATAAAAGATTTATAAGGATAACGTGGATGTTTCTTTAAAAGTGCAAGAATTTCTAATTTATAGCCTTTTTGCAAGGTATTTCCGCCAAAAATCATGAATAACACATATAAAAGGGGATGATTTCTTTTAATTTCATTAAGGCTTTTTCGACTTATTTTATATTCATTTTTAACTGTGAGAAAGTCATTTCGAATATAATTTATATAAAGTTCGTTATAAGTTTTCAGATATTCACTTTCACCATCATAGTGATTCAAGACATGCAAAAGTTGCTCAAGCGCGGTTTCTATATTTCCCTTTTTATGATTTAAAAGTTTTATCATTATTTAATTTTACCATTATTCAAAGTAATATTTAGCTTTTCAAAAATATTTTTTTACAATGACTTCTTGACGTTGCTATTATTTACATTTGATTGGTCATTATTTTATTTTGAAAAGATAATAAAAAGCGTATAATACTAATGCAGTCGGGATGTAGCACAGCTTGGTAGTGCGTCTGGTTCGGGACCAGAAGGTCGCAGGTTCGAATCCTGTCATTCCGACCATTTTTATTAGGGTCAACACAAATTAGAAATTATTTAGTTATAATGGAATTAGATTAGAAGATATATTACGAAATAATTACTTGTTTTGAAAAGAGGGCAAACTATGAAAAAGAATTTCCTTGCAATCAATACTGGATTTATCTTTCTTTTATCATTGGTGTCGTGCGCTAATGTGAAAAAATATTCACTTACAATTATTGATGAAGAAAAGAAAATAATTGATGTCTTACCTTCAGCGGTAACAAAGAAATTTCGGGCTGGCACTAAGATTACAATGTATAGTTACCCAATTAATGATGCTTCGCTAAGTATGTATGTTGATGATGTTTTCTACACAAATGGTGCTGCAATTGAAACCGATAACGGTTATCTTTGGGAATATAACTTTACAATGCCTGAAAAAGATACAACAGTGAAGTTTATTATTACAACATAAATAAAATACGATACCTTTGCGAGATGATACTTGGCAAATATTTATTTTTCTCATAGAATAGAAATAAGGAGAAAATATATGGAAATTAATCTTGAGAAAAAATTTGTTAGTCTTTCTAATGGTGAAAAACTAGCTTATGTGGAAAAAGGTGAAGGAGAAAAGACTTTACTCTTGATTCACGGGAATATGAGTAGCGGAATTCATTATTTACCGCTTATTAAAAGAATGCCTGATGATCTGCGGGTCATCGCTGTTGATTTAAGAGGCTTTGGTGATTCAAGTTATGAAAAAGAATTCAATCATCTTGACGAATTAGCAGAAGATGTCGCTTTATTCATTAAAGAGTTAGGACTTAAGACCCCGCTTGCAGTGGCCGGATGGTCGGCCGGCGGCGGTGTGGCGATGAGTTTAGCCAGTAAACACGCTGATTTGGTGGAAAAAGTAATCCTTATCAATAGCATGTCTTATCGCGGATTACCAATTTATGAAAAAGATGCGACCGGTCAAGCCGTACTAACTGCTCCATATAAAACTAAAGCAGAGATGGCTAAAGACCCAATTCAAGTTTTACCAATGCTTGACGCCTTAAAAAATAATAATGTTGACTTCATGAAATATATTTGGAATTTAACGATTTATACAGTTGGAAAACCAAGTGAAGAAGAAAATGATCTCTACATGAAAGAAACATTTAAACAACGCTGTTTAGTGGACCTTGACTGGGCACTAACGCAGTTTAATCTAGGGGTTGGCGTTAATTATTCCTTTATTGAAGGCGATAAATCAATCATCAATATGAAGGCCAAACTTTTATCAATTTATGGTCTAAATGACGTCGTTGTTCCCGAATTCATGGTCCGGGAAACAGTCGGTGCTTTAGGCAAAAAAGCCCACTTAATTACCTATAAAAAATGTGGACATAGTCCACTGGTTGATAAGCCGGATGATTTAGCAAAAGACGTCTTAGCGTTCCTTAACGAATAAGCCTTTTTCTAACGTATCAAATAAATTGTCGACGAGATGATCAATTGTCTCGTCGCTTTTTAAATTTGGTTCGAGCATTGTCACTTGAAGCCCGACAAAGTTACTAATTCCCATGAGGGCATAACTAAGGGTTTGGAAGTTGGTTTCAAGGACTTCACCTTTCTTAAAAGCTTCATTTAATCCTTTGGTATAACGCGCGGCAAAGTCCGTATAGTAATTAATAAATAATGTTTTATCAACTTGCAAGGCTTGCCAAATAACAGTATAGACATGCGGGTAGTCGCGGATGTATTTAATAAAGGCTTTAATCCCGGCGCGTTCGGCTTCTCTTCTTGTCTTTGATTGAAGAATGGCTTTGGTGGTGTGGGCTCTAATTTTATGACCTAATTCTTTAAGAACGTGATTATAAAGGCTATATTTATCGGTAAAGTAAATATAAAAAGTGCCAACACTGACGCTTGCTTCACTAGCAATCTCGGCGATTGTCGTTTGGTGATAGCCTTTCGTGTGAAAAAGGGTAATGGCTGAATTGATGAGAGCATCAAAGGTTTTTTGCCCTCTTTTCGTAAGTGGTTTATTAATTCCATTCATAACAAACGTATTATATCAATAAATGCAAAAAAAAGATATTAAAGGCCAAACATGAACATATATTCACGTTTATTTTATGCAAACATGAAGAACCATTCACATTGTGCTTGACAGCCGATTTTCTTTTTGTAAAAATTAATGTATAGATTTACATAGAAGCCCTTTTTGTTAAGGCACTATTAGGAGGAATAAATAATGCAAAAAGTCTTTATTGTCGCAGCCAAAAGAACTGCTGTCGGATCATTTTTAGGCAGCCTTAAAAATGTACATCCAGCAGATTTAGGAGCCGTCTTAGTTAAAGACGTTTTAGACACCACAAAATTAACAGGAAAAGAAATTGATGAAGTCATTATCGGTAATATTTTAAGTGCCGGACTTGGTCAAGGCATTGGCCGGCAAATTGCCGTCAAAGGTGGCGTTGATCAAAGCATTCCTGCCTATAGTTTAAATATGCTTTGCGGAAGCGGCATGAAAGCCGTTATTAATGCTTACACAAGTATCGGCGCCGGTTTAAATCACCTCGTCCTTGCTGGTGGGGTGGAAAGTATGTCACGCGCCCCTTATCTCATGGATCCCAATGTCCGGGGTGGCATTAAAATGGGTGACGTTGTTAGTAAAGACCATATGTTAGTCGATGGCTTAACTGATGCCTTCCATAATGTCCACATGGGTATTACGGCCGAAAACATTGCCGAAAAACATAATTTAACGAGAGAAGAGCAAGATGCTTTTGCCCTTAACTCCCAACATAAAGCCATTGCCGCGGTTGACGCTGATCGGTTTAAAGAAGAAATCGTTCCGCTAACCGTCAAAGTGGGTCGTGAAGAAGTTGTGTTTGCTAAAGATGAATATCCAAATCGCACCACCAACTTAGAAAAATTAGCGAAACTTCGTCCTGCCTTCAAAAAAGATGGAACCGTTACTGCCGGTAACGCCAGCGGAATTAATGATGGCGCAAGTTTATTATTATTGGCCAGTGAAGAAGCCCTTAAAAAATATAACTTAACGCCACTTGCCGAAGTCGTCGGTGTTGGTCAAGCTGGGGTTGATCCCCTTTACATGGGCTTAGGTCCAGTTCCTGCCATCGCTAATGCATTAAAATCATCAAAATTATCTTTAAAAGATATTGAATTATTAGAACTTAACGAAGCCTTTGCCGCCCAAAGTTTAGGCGTCGTTAAAGAATTAAGTCTTGAACACGGTGAAAGTGTTGAAGCAATCATGAACCGCACGAACGTCAATGGCGGCGCAATTGCCCTTGGTCATGCTGTCGGTAATAGCGGCTCACGGATCATTGTTACCCTCGTCCACGAAATGGCGAAACGAAATGCCAAATTAGGGCTCGCCTCACTATGTATTGGTGGCGGTATGGGAACTGCGGTCATCATTAAAAGAATTTAAAAAATAAAAGGAGATATAAATTATTTATGGGAAGATTACATGGAAAAGTAGCCCTTGTCACTGGTGCTGCTAAAGGATTAGGCCAAGTCATGGCCGAAGCGTTCGCCAAAGAAGGCGCAACTGTTTATGCCGCCGATATGGCGCCCCTTGCTTATGAAGCAAATAACGTTCACGGTGTTATCTTAAACGTTACCGATGTTGAACAAGTCAAAGCCGTCGTGGCAATGATTAAAGAAAAACACGGTAAAATCGACGTTTTAGTAAATAACGCTGGTATTACCGCCGATAAACTCACCGTCCGGATGGATGATGCAATGTGGGATCGGGTTATTAATGTCAACCTTAAAGGTGTCTTTAACCTCACCCGTGAAGTTGGACCAATGATGGAACAAACCGGTGGTGGTTCAATTATTAATATTTCTTCAGTCGTCGGTCTTTTTGGAAACATTGGCCAAGCAAACTACGCTGCTAGTAAAGCGGGTGTCATTGGCATGACCAAAACATGGGCGAAAGAATTTGCCAGAAAAGGTGTCCCCGTCCGGGTTAACGCCATTGCTCCTGGCTATATGATGACGGATATTTTAAAAACTGTTCCGCAAGATTTACTTGATGGCTTTGCCAAATTAACAATGCTTGGACGTTTAGGCCAACCTGAAGAATTAGCAGGACCAGCCTTATTCCTTGCTAGCGATGAATCAAGTTATGTCACCGGTCACGTTTTAGAAGTGAGCGGAGGCATGAGACTCTAATGGCAAAGAAAGACGTTGTTGGGATAGTCGGTACTGGTGTTTATTTTCCCTCGAAGGTGATGAGCGCCAAAGAGATTGCCGATGCAACAAAAGGAATTTGGACCGAAGAAAATGTCATTGCTAAATTAGGCATTCGACAAAAACCGGTTCCCGGTGATGGACCAGAAGACGGAACCCAAGAAATGGGTGCCCTCGCTGCTTTAGATTTACTGAAAAACACTGGTTTTGATCCAAAAGACATTGATGTTATTTTAAGTGTTGGTGAAGAATGGAAAGAATATCCACTTACCACCAGCGCCTTATATGTTCAAGACCGCATTGGCGCCGTGAATGCCTGGGGTATTGACGTTGCTAATCGCTGCTGTACAACCGTTACCGCTTTAAAAATGGCCAAAGACATGCTTTTAGCTGATGACGAAATTAATACCGTCTTAGTCGTTGGTGGCTACCGGAATGGTGACTTCGTTGATTATACCGACAAAAACATGTCGATGATGTATAACTTAGGGGCCGGCGGTGGCGCAATTCTTTTAAAGAAAAATCACCATGAAAACTTATTACTAGGCTCACATATTGTAAGTGATGGTTCCCTCGCCCGGAGTGCTGGGGTGGAAATCGGCGGTACCGCCCATCCATTCACCAAAGAAAACTTAGAAGAAGGTAAAAAATCACTTCGGCTTATGGATCCGGTGCGGATGAAAGACCGGTTAAATGCGGTCAGCATGCAAAACTGGTACAAATGTATTGATGAATCATTACGGAAATCAAACCTTGAACGGAAAGATTTAGGTTTCTTAGCGATCTTACATATGAAAAGAAGTGGCCATGATGCCATGGTTGCCGAATTAGGGCTTAAACCTGAACAAAGTATTTATTTAGAAGATTATGGTCATATCGGACAAATCGACCAAATCTTATCAATTCATTTAGGAGTCCAAAGTGGCCAAATTAAAGACGGTACTGTCATTTCGATGATTGCCGCCGGAATTGGTTATGTTTGGGCCGCAAATGTGATTAAGTGGGGTAAGGCCTAGTATGGACTTGGCCCTCTTTTTCCAGTTATTAGCGAACGCCTTTTTACCGACGGCGCTTTTAACTTTGTCCTCTTTTGCCATTATTTTGATATTTAAAACATCCACGACTACCAACTTTGCTCAAGGGATGATTTCGACTTTTGGTGCTTACACAACTGCCCTCTTTTTTGCTAAATATGGTTTACCAATTTACTGGGCAATCTTAGTAGGGGTTGTTTTTGGCTTTTTAGTAGGAATTGTCGTTGATTTAGGTATTATTCGTCGTGCCAAAATTGTGACACCGGTCGGTAAACAAATGATTACGATGGGGATTGTCTTAATCTTTTTAGGCATTATTCCCTTATTTGTATCATTAGCAGGAGATATTCAAGTTGCGCCAGTCATGGACGGAAGTGTCCGTCTTTTCTATGATGAAGGCGTCGGTTATCACCGCGTGATCATTAGCAATCATTCACTTGTTGCCCTTGTTGTTTCTTTACTCATCTTAGCCGCCCTCTTTATTAGTTTAAAGTTCACACGGTGGGGACTTGCTGTGCGCGCCACTGCGAACAATGAAAAAGTCGCGAGTATGATGGGTATTAATACGAAAATGATTACGGCCGTAAGTTGGGCTATTGCCGGGGGCATTGGTGCCCTGGCCGCAAGTTTTTTAGCCGGAACGATGAGTCTTCTTACCACGAGTGAAGTTGGGATGATGACTACTGTACAAATTCAAGGCTTCTTATCCGCCGTCCTTGGTGGTTTCTCAACCTTCCATGGTCCAGTGGTGGCCGCCTTTGTTATTACCTTAACCCGTAGTTTTAGTGATTACTTTGTATCACAATACTCAACCTTTATTATTTACGGGGTTGTATTATTAATCGTTATGATTAAGCCATATGGTTTGTTTGGCAAGAAGGTTATTAAGAAGGTGTAAGTATGGAAAAAACAAATTTCTTACACCGGTTTGGTGCTTTTGTAAAAAAGAACGCGTACGCGCACTTTATTGCTTTTGGGTTACTTCTCGTAATCGTCAATTTATTACGCGGTATCGTCTTTAACAATTTCTTTGTCAACACAATTGGTTTATTCTTAATATTCTCAATTGCCGTTTTAGGCTTTTATGTTTTATTAGGATATGGTGGATTAGCGTCCCTTGGAACATCATCATTTATTGGTTTAGGGGCCTTTTTATCCCGATACTTTGTTCAT
>CALAWM010000106.1 GCA_937895315.1 uncultured Caryophanales bacterium
CTTTTATATTTGACGATAATAATTTGAAAAAATGAAGGTGATTATCGTGTAATGTTATTCGGTAAAAAAATACCGAAGTTAGAATGTATAACTAAAGCGAAAAGGAGAAATTTATATGAAAGGCAAAAGACGCCTACTAACCTCAACTTTGAGTCTTTTACTGCTTGTTGGTTGCGGAAAACCCGCACCCGAAGTTCCTGTCTCGATTTGGAACAAGGACACCCTTGTCCAAAATTTAATCGATGTTCCCGCCGCGGAAGAACATGTCGTCCTTAAAGAAGGGGGCGAAACGACATTTAATGATATCCCGGCCTTAGCAGAAGATAGCATTTATGATAAAACCCATATTAGTCAAGGCTTCTTAATGACAAAATCAAAAGCCGGGGCGGTTGGACTTTTTTCCTTAAAGTTACAAAAACATATCATCGAACCGCATCTTCAACCAGCAGGGATTGCTATGAAAAGGACTTACACCATGCCATACTATCGAATTGGCGTGTTTTACATGAGTTATGAAGATAAAATAACGATTATTGATGAATTAGGTAATGTTTTTTACAATGACGTCACCGGATCCGGGATTGTCATCTCATTTGGCCTTTCGCATGATATAAACAATACGGTGTACCAAGCAGTGACGATTTTTGGTACCTTAAAGTATTACTCATACGATAAAGACTATGTACTAAGTGTTACCACCGAATTACCAAAACCTGAAACGGGCGGCACTAACATTGGTGATAGTTTAAATGATGTGGATAGAATACCACTTGATGAATATGGACTTGAAGGTTACACCGCCGTTCCTAATGAAGTTACTAGAAAAGTTCATATTTTAGATCCCGATGGAAAACAAGTTAATTTAATTGATGTATATGATGCACCAAATTACCGGACTGGCATAATCGGTCGTAAATACTTTGTGCAAGAAAAATATAAAGCGCCGGCCGAAGTTGATAACCATGATTTCTATATGATAAATAGTGCAGAAGAATATGATAAATTCTACCTTTCGACCTTTAGTATTGATTTAATTACCGGAGAAAGAGTTACTATTGATTCAGATTATTATATTACCGCTATAAATCGCTTCAAAGATAAAGATGGTATTTATTCTATCGCCGTTATTGACGGCTTTAAAATCCTGGAAAATAAAATGCTTGGTGAAATACAAGAGTTTATTATTGAGCAACTACGTCCGCTCGGACACATCACTTACCGGCGGATGATGGGTGAATACATTATTTATTACAAAAACAAATATTTAGTAACAGTCGCCGATAATGAAGTGTATTTAAAAGTAACCGATAAGGTTTTGCCTTATTTAAAAGAAGAACTCTATAAACCTTTTTATAAAGGCGGGAAACCAGCGCTTTTAATCCGCGATGTCGATGATAGTGATTATCTATGTAGTCTCGTTTTAATCACGTATGACGCCTTAATTACCCCTAAGGGCGGATAAATAATCATTAAGCGTAATAAAGGCGCCCTAGACCCCTATTCTTTATAATATATAAGAGGAAAGATTATGGAAAAATTACTGAAGACCCTAAAAGAAAGATTCGATACTTACCATACTTTTTATGAAAGTGTGAAGTGGGATGAAATATCAAAGCGAATCATAAAGAATCAAGCACTTATAAAGACGCTTTTATCGCTTGAAGAAATGGGCAATGAACCTACCTTTATTCGTCTACCAAATGGGGAATTATCCTTTGTTACCCTTAGTAAAGAATCACCCTTAAATAGTCGTAGTTTTTGTTATGATCATGACGCTTTAAATAAAAGAAAAGAACATAAACCGTTAGATAGTGCCCTTAACTATGCGGCACAATTTGGAGCCAGACTGGTGAATGAAGAAGAGTATAATATGCTTCAAAAAATGCGGAAGATTGATGAAAAAACATCATCCTGGCTACTTACTCCCCCGTCAATAAGAAGTAAAGGTGGTGCCTTATTTGCCGAAAGAAGGTATGACCGTCTCTTTGTCGGTGCCAATAGCGCAGAATCTTACTATAGTAGCCGTGGTGTGCGCTTGATTGTCCCTTTAGGCGATAATTAGTAATTAAGTAGTAGTTAATAAGTATAAAAGACACATTTTTTCATTTTTTATAATTCAAATAGTCCTTGCTAATCTAATAGAAAGTTATTATGGATATAAGAATAATTAACATATTATTGCAGTAAATTGTTAAATCTACTATTATAAATATAAGAAAGACCGTTACTTATGATTATTAAAACTATCCCCCTAAACATTGAATCATTCATGATTATGCTTGAACCGCTTATGATTCAATTTTTTATTAGTCAAGCCTTAGCCCATCTTTTACATGCCTATTTCCGCAAACAAAAACAATCATTACTCGTTAAGATTCTCGTAGGAGTGATGCTTGTTTTAGCCCAAGTTGTTATCATGCTTTATCCAACCTTTTTTGGCGATATTGTGGCCTTTGATATTTCCACAATTATTATCTTAATTGCTTATGGCTTTTTTGGTCTTTTATACGGAAGAATTACGTTTATTACAACCTTTCTTTTCATCTTATTCCGTTATATTTTCTTTAAAGATTTCTTTGGATCACCCTTATACTTTATTCAGTTAGTGCCGATGCTTAGCGCAGCAATCATGGCCGCGAACGTTAGAAAAATTGTCGCTGGTCAAAAAGGACGCGTAAATTCGCTAATTATTTTCTTTATCATGGCAATGGCTAACTCACTTGTAAACTTACTTTACCTCCTAGTATGGGATGAAGTAAGGGCCAATATCTTAGAAGTACTCGGGATTGTATTAATATTCTTACCTATTCTAGCGCTTTTAGATGCCTTAATCATGTTCCAACAACGACATCAAATCACGACTAGCGAAAAATTAATCGCCAGTGAAGCGTTACAAAGAGCGTCGATTAATGCCCCGAAGGAAATGGATATTTTCGTTCTTGACCGTGACTTTAATTACATGAGTTTTAATGATTTTCACGCCCGAAACTTAAAGTTATTCTTTGGCGGAGAAGCCAAAATTGGGGCGAATTTCCTAAGTCAAATATCGAATAGTCAAGTTCGTTTACGCCTTGAAAAGTCGATTTCACGTGCATTAAATGGTCAAAACTATGATCAAGAAGTGCCTCAAGAAATAAATAAAGGAAAATATTTACATGACTTTTATGCACCCCTTTATGATAAAGACGGGCATATTATTGGCACCACCATCTTTTCTTATGAAATTACTGAACGGAAACAACGTGAAGAAACCATTACTTACCTTAGTTATCACGATAAATTAACCGGTCTTTATAATCGTCGCTTTTATGATGATTATGTCGCTGGTTTAAATGATTATAATGATGAAGTTATCCTCGTCTACGCCGATATCAATAGTTTAAAAGTAATGAATGACTTATTTGGCCATGAAGTGGGTGATGAATTAATTATTGTTGTCGCCAGTAAAATTAAAGAAGCATTCAGGAATTTTGGAATAGTCGCGCGGACCGGGGGCGATGAAATTATTATCGTGATTAAAAATGCTGAACTCGTGTCCATTGATTCAATTATCGAAGACTTGAAGGAACATCTAAAAACCTTAACGGTCCAAGATATACAAGTTTCGGTCTCAATTGGCCGTGCCGTCGCGCAAAACGGGAAAGAAATCAATCAGGCAATGCTTTATGCAGAAGACTTAATGTATAAAGATAAAGCGCATGATATGAGCAAACATCGTTCAAGTATCTTAAACGTATTACTTGAAAAAATCCAAGTCCTTCGCACCTCAAATGTTAACGACGAAGAAGTAATTGCCACCGCTTTAAAGATTGGTAAGGCGCTTGAATTAACAAGTGGCGAACTTGCATACTTGAAAGAAGTAGCGCGACTTCGTGAAATTGGTAATGTTGTTTTACCGCATGATGAATTTATTAAAACAATTGAAGTTAATGAAGAAGACATTGAACTTATGCATCGAAAATTGGAAATTGCTTACCGCTTAATTTTAGGGACTGATGATTATAATGTCATCGCTAACGACGTTGTCGCCCATCATGAAAATTATGATGGCACAGGCCTTCCTCGCGGTCTAAAAGGGGACGAAATTCCGTTAAAAGCTCGAATTATTAAAATCGCTGTCGCTTACTGCACTTATCTTAGTAAGAAAAGTGGCGAACGGTTAATTTCCAAAGAAGAAGCATTAAAAGCCATTAAAGCGGAAAGTGGCACTCACTATGATCCGCATCTTGTGAATATATTCATCGAAAATAATTAAATAATTGCTATTTTTGTCCTTTCTTTCATCCATGGTAACTTTAAATAGAAGCCACGGATTTTTATTTATAACATAAAGAAAAAGGACACATGCTTGATCATATGTCCTTCTAGGAGGGATAAAACCGTTAAAGCGGTTTAAATCGTTTAAGAATGTAACGAATCGATTTTTTATTAACGACCCGTTTTTGGTCAATAAGCCACAAGGCAGTATCTCTTATGGTATCTTCGATGTTACGCGGTTTATAACCAAGCATTAATTCCGCTCTTTCATGGGAGAAGGAGCAGTGGGCACTTAAAGTATAGAGGGAATATCGCGTAAATAACGGGGACGTTTTACGTTTGGCGGCTATTTTTTCAATAAGCGGTAAGAAAATTTTCACAAACCATTTGGCAAAGACAACCGGTTTTCTTTTAAAACCAGCAATTTCACGCATTTTATTGAATAATTCTTCTAGTTTAATCTTATGGCCATTAATGATAAATGGACCTTGAGCTTTTTTAAGACTTGCAACATAAATGGCTTCAGCGACATCCCGAACGTCGACAAAGTCATATTCCCCGTTAACCCGGGCATTAAGTTTGCCGTTAAAACAGCCTTCAAATAGACGGGTCATGTAGGCTTGGCCAAAGTCATAAGGACCAATAATGCCGCTTGGGTGAATAATAGTAGTACTTAACCCTTCATTCATCGCGTCAATGACGTATTTTGTGGCAATTGCTTTTGTTTTGGCGTAAGCACCAACGACTAAATCGGGATCAAAGTGCATAATTTCGGAAATGGTTGAATCTTCTTCCGGTTCGGGAATCGCATGAACGCTTGAAGTGTAGATGAAGTGATCAACATTACACGCTTTTGCAAGACGAATAATGTTTTTCGTGCCTTCAATATTAACTTTTTGCATTAGTTTCGGTTTCCGTTCACTGATGGAAATAATCCCGGCCGTATGGATTAGACAAATTTCGTCATTTTCTTTAATATTTTGGAAAAGCGGGACTAAAGTATCATATTCAAGGACATTACCAAAAAAGATTTCAACATTTGGTAATGGGTCAAGCATTGCTGTGTTTTCTCCGGAAAGCACTAAAGCGCGGACTTTATGGCCTTCTTGGGTCAACTTTTTAATAAGCGTATTGCCCAGGTGTCCGGTGGCGCCAGTTACGATATAAATCATTTGATAACCTCCTTTTTAGTATTTCAAATCGATATTTCAAATATCTATTTACATTATAAAGTATATATGGCAGAATAGATACATAAATACTATTTGAAAATAAATTTGAAAGGAAATTTATGGCAAAAGAAGATATTAAGATGTTAATTCTTGAAAAAGCCCAGGAATTAATTAAAGAAAAAGGTGGCTTTACTATTAAAGAATTGACTGATGCAACCCATGTCAATATCGCGGCTGTTAATTATCATTTTGGGAGCAAAGAAAACTTAACAAAGATTATTATACAAGACGTCGTTACAACGCTTAAGACAACGTTAACGGCATATATGTACATGTTAGAACAAGGTACTAATATGTATGATTTTATGACGGAGATTGTAAATAGTGTCTACGATTTCACTGTTCAAAATGCCGGACTATGGCAATACCTCTTTTTAAGTTTTGAAAGTCAACAAGAAACCAATTATGAACTGATAAACGCTTTTTTTAGTGATAATGAATTCACCCGCATTGTCTATAAACATTTAGCGATTGCTATCGGCACCGATAATGCCAAGGAAGTTTATGCCCGTTATATGATCTTTTTTGCAACCGGAGTTGCCCCCATGCTTATACAATTAATGCAAGGAAAGAAAGGCGTCACTGCAACCTTTAATGATGAAGAGTTTAAGGCAATCTACGTTACTCAGATGATGAAATTGATGAACTAATATGGGTTTTGATACTTTTGATGTATTTTTTACAATCTTTTTAATAATTTTTATCATTATTTTCGCTTTTTCGATCATTACCGCCATCGTACGTTTTGTCCGCAATATCAAGGGGAAAAATAAAGGGAACGAAAATCCGCATGTTGACCCATTCACCAG
>CALAWM010000107.1 GCA_937895315.1 uncultured Caryophanales bacterium
TGGCCTTTAAGTGCTCCTTTTTCTTTCATTTTCATCTTATTTTTAATATAAAGGATATCGTCTGGAGTCGTGCCTAAAAGTAAAATCATGCTTTTTTCCTCCCTTTAGTTTTCGCTTTATATTCAAAGAGGTTGTCCTCTAAAAACTCTTGATATTTGTCGGCTGGTAATGGGCGGCTATAGAAATAACCTTGAATGGCATCGGCCCCCATCTGTGTTAACATTTGCACTTGCTTTTCATCTTGAACCCCTTCAATAACGACATAAGCATCAAGAATGTGGGCTAGATCAACAATGTTTTTAATAACTAATCGTGATTTTTGATCAATATCAACGTCATCAAGGAAGGCTTTATCAATTTTAATGACATCAAACGGAATTTTCTTAATGTAACTTAATGATGAATAACCTGTCCCAAAGTCGTCAATCGCAATTTTAATGTTTAACGCTTTAAACTTTTTAACGATTGAAAGGAGTAATAAGATATCTTGTAAGGATGGCGATTCAACAATTTCAATTTCCAGTAACATTGGATTAATGTTATATTTTTCCGTCACTTTAATAATATGATTAACAATATTCCCGGTAAATAAGGTCTTTTTGCTAATGTTGATTGATACTGGTAATAATCTTTGGCCTTGGCCGCGCCATGTATCAAGTTGTTCACAAACCTTTTCTAAAACGTAATGATCAAGTTTAATAATAAGATCACTTTGTTCCGCGAATAAAATAAAGTTTGCTGGGGAGAGTAATCCAAGTTCAGGGTGACGCCATCTAACAAGCGCTTCGGCGCCGCCAAAACGTCCTAGTTTTAAGTCAAATTTAGGTTGAAAATGGAGTTCAAACTGTGACAATTCGAGCCCTTTTTCAATCTCAACCCCAAGTTGCACATTCCGTTTATTCTTTTCAAACATGTTCTTCTCGTAAACGGTAATGCCACCAAGTTCGGATTCAAGTCGCCCATGGTCACTGGCGATTAACGCTCTTTGAAGCATTGATGTCGCTTCAATTTGTTCGTTGTCTTCATCCTTACTAAAAGCAATCCCAAAGTCACTCATAAACTTAACATCATTATTGTCTTCGAATAACCGATTATTAATGGCCGCCGTTAACTTATTAACGTATTGTTTAACGCCTTGTAAATCGGTTTCTCTTAAAAACACAAGGAAGTTTTCATTATAGTCATAACCATAGGTTGAATGGGGAAAATCCTTTTGAACAACATTAAAGGAACGATAGACAGTTTCTAATACTTGGGCGCCTTTTTCATAACCATAACGCGTAAAAACCGTCTTTTTAAACTTGGTAACGGTAAAAGCAATCAGCGCATCTTTTTGCTTTGAATGTAATTTCATTTGATTGGCGACGTAGGCTAAAAATGATCTTTCTGAACGGATGTTTTTAACAAGACTAAATGTGGCGTAATCAAAACGAATTAAGTTTGAAGCATTTTTCCACTTAATGAAGAAGACAATCGCTGAAATCATCGAAACAACCATTAATAAGACGAGAATACCGGCAAGGGTAAAGTTTGCAGGACGATTATCGCCAAAGAAACGATATCCGGAAAAGGCGAGGAAAATAAAGACTGTACTCCACACCACTAGTAATATAAGACTAAAGATGCTACGCACTAAATTACGATTCGGGGTTACTATTTTTTTCTTGGCCATCTTTATGTTCTCCTTTCGCTTCTTCTAATTCTTTACGAATTTTTTCTTTTTCTAATTCAATCATTAACTTTAATTTTTCTTGTTCTTTGATGCGGTGGAATTCGGCATCATCACTTGGTATTTCACCGCTAAGAGTCTCTTCTTTCTTTAATTCCTTGAATAAGTCACCTAAGGATGAGATGAAGAGAATAATTAAGGGAATAACGACAATTACGACCATTACAATCGGGTTTGCAAGTGCGCCACTTACCTTACCAAGCACCATACTTTGTCCTGTAACTTTTCCTAAGATATCACTATCACGGACATAATCAGCATTGGCGAAGGTGCATCCGCTTGGTCCACATGTTTGAGCATTCAAGTTATCACCAAGGGTCCGGAAGTAGATGCTGCCATCGGCTTGCGGCTCAACTTTCACAATACGGTGGGTGATAGTAAGTCTATCGCCCGTTATCGTATAACTTGGGCCATAGTTGCGGATAAAGGTAATAACATCACCATCATTTGCCCCTTCCGCGCTTGGACCTTTAAGCGTTTTAACATCAACTTTTTTAACAAAGATCATCGTATCGACTTTATAGGTCGGTTCCATTGAGTCCGTTAAGACCCGGAATGTTTGGTAATTTCCATAAGTTGGAATACCGTTATTATTCCTTGCCCCTAGTTGACCAATAATTTGGAAACCAAGGATAAAGACGACTAAGCCGGCAAGAATACCTCCAAAGATTTTTCCAGCCAACCCTTTTTTCTTTGGTTTTAGTGGGGCACTATTTGTTGCTTCCATCTTCTCTTTTTTCCTCTGCGGCTTGTTTGGCGACGGCAATCCGTGCTAACCGAAGTTTACGGGCCTCATCTTGCAATTTACTTTGATAGGCTTTACGTTCGGCTTGAATTCTTTCTTTTTCGGCGCGTTTTCTCGCTCTTTCAAGATTTTTCTCTTCTTGACGACGTTTCGCTGCTTCTTTTTTAAGCCGGGCTTTTTCTTTTTCGGCCTCTTTCTTTTTGAGGGCTCTTTCCTTTTCACGGGCCTTTTTCAAAGCTTCGCGTTCTTTGGCTTTTTCACGAGCCGCTTCTTTTTTAAGTCTGGCTTTTTCTTTCGCAGCTTCACGTTTGAGACGGGCTTCTTTTTGTTCGGCCGTTTCTTGCCGGGTCTTAACGGCAACAGGTAAACCACCTTCAAGGAAGC